>CAZLGI010000170.1:0-3716 GCA_964558995.1 uncultured Carnobacteriaceae bacterium
ATTGCACACAGTACTACGCAAGCAACAAATGCTCTATTAGAGGGTGATGTTGCAAAAGTAGGTTTAATTGGTATCGGTGGAGGCGGGATTGGCGGTTTTCTAGCTAAACGCCAAACAACGTTTAAAGAAATACCACTAACAGACAACAAAATAATCGAAGTAAATTCAGAATATATTAAAGCAAAACACGTTACAAAAGATACGATAGGTGACATTGTTGATGAAATGAAAAAATCAGGTGTTGATGTTATTGTATCAAGTAAAGCATTTGGAGTAGACGATCCAACTGAAGAGCAATTAGTTAGTGAAATCGCAGCAGGAAAAGATATGCTGACAACGAGTGCATCTGAAATTACAAAATTATATGGATTATCTACAAGAACAAAAACAGCTACATTAAACGCAAGTATTCTACCAACGATGTTGGACACAGCTTCAAGTACGGAAGATAGTGTTAAAAATATCGGAATCGAGTCGCCATTAATGATTATGCGTGGTGACGGTGGAGTTATGTATATTGAAGAAATGAAAAAGCGTCCGATTTTAACGATGCTATCTGGACCAGCCGCTTCAGTAAGTGGTGCCTTAATGTACTTACGAGCATCAAACGCTGTATTCGTAGAGGTTGGCGGTACATCGACAGATATCAGTATGATTAAAGATGGTAAACCAGCTGTAGACTATTCAATTATCGGTGGTCACCGTACGTATGTTAACTCATTAGACGTACGTGTTTCGGGGGTTGCTGGTGGAAGTATGGTTCGTGCAACAAAAAGTGGAGTAAAAGATGTCGGTCCACGAAGCGCACATATTGCTGGTTTAGAATATGCAGCATTCTCCGATGCATCCTTATTTGAGGGAGCAGAACTGTACACTGTTCAGCCAACAGATAGTGATCCGGATGATTATGTAGCGATTCGCTTAAACGATGGTTCATCTGTAGCGATTACGTTAACGTGTGCGGCAAACGCACTAAATGTTGTAGACGAAACAGACTTTGCTAAAGGAAACTATGAAGCTAGTTATGCTGCAGTTAAAGTTTTAGCAGACTATATCGGAAAATCTGTCGAAGAAACAGCAAAAGACATCTTAGATATTTCGAGCAATAAGATTATACCCGTTATTGAAGACTTGATAGAGAAATATGAAGTAGAGCGTGAACAATTAGTAATGATTGGTGCAGGTGGTGGGGCAGGTTCATTAGTACGTCATACAGCTGCTACAATGGACATGCGCTTCCAAATTCCTGAAAATGCAGAAGTTATTTCTTCTATCGGAGTAGCTTTAGCGATGGTTCGTGAAATGGTTGAACGGACGATTCCAAATCCTACTGCTCAAGACATTGCAGACTTGAAACAAGAAGCATTATCTGCTGCAATTAGTAGTGGAGCGGTCGAGGATACGATTGAAGTTTCAGTTGAAATTGATGATCAAGCTCAAACGGTATCCGCTATCGCATTAGGATCAACAGAAGTTCGTACAACAGATTTACACAATGATGTAGACGAGGATGAAGCACGTGAAATTGTACTCGAAACAATTCGAGACGGTTCACCAGCTGCATTAGAATTAGCGTATTCTAATGATAAAAATTACGTATTTACACATCGACACGGTGAACAAAATAACGTTCGTATTGTAGATAACCAAGGATTCGTTAAGATTCAGCGTAAAAATGGTGGCGGATCCGAAGCAACAATTGGTACAGTTTCAGAAGTTCTCGCGCAACTATGGGAAAAATATACTGATTACTCTACAGAGATTCGTATTGCTCCAGATATTTTTGTTATCGATGGGGCGAAACTGATTGACTATTCAGGTTTATCAACTGTTGATCAGGTAACTGGACTAGCAGAAGTTGAACTTGGATCAAAAGATGATGAACATCCAATTTATATTGTTGCATCGAAAAATGGATTACGTTAGCCATGGGCTTGTTAGAAGAAATGCTCGCTAAATCAGACAAAGATTGGTATCGAGAAGAATTTAATCGAACCGAGCAAAAAAAATTAACAACGGATGAAATGGATGACATTATTAAGAAATCCATTAAGAGTGCTGAAGATGTCTACGAAAATGTAAAAGTAGACTTAGTGGCTATGGGTAGTGAAGGTATGATTGAGAATTATGGTACGAAAGTTACTTTCAATACCAAAAATGATTCCAATCGATTAATCGCCATGTATGATCGTCGAGAGAATATGTTGATTATTTTTAATCACTCGATTGACACCTTACATGAACGCATTAAAAATGCGGGTATGAGTCGTATTTTAGACAAAAAGACATTGAAAGATTTAATTATTGCCCACGAACTCTATCACATTATTGAGATGAACGAAGAAGATGTTTTTACGTACTCAAAATTTTATGAGTCAACAATATTAGGCTTTACCAAAAAAAGTCGCTTAGCTACGGCAAGTGAAATTGGTGCTTTTCACTTTTCTAAAATTGTAACAGGAGTGAATTTCTCACCTTGTATCATTGGCTCATTGCATGAAATCACGAACGACTAATATTTTGTAAAACAAGGAGGTTAGAGTTATTCTAGCCTCTTTTTGTTTTAAATAAAAGAAAGCGGGATTAAATGAGTATCATAAAATTTAAACAAAATCGTGTTCGCAGAAATTATTCAGGTGGGAAAGAATTAGACAAGCTACAAAATGTTCAACCAGCAAAAGATGGCAATCGTCCAGAAGAATGGATTGCGTCACTAGTTGAGGCAACAAATGAAGGGTTAACACAGATAGATAACGAAGGCATTTCAACAACCATTGACGGGCAAAAGTTCACAGACCTAATCCAAAAAAATCCAGTTGAGATGCTTGGTGAAATGCATTATAAACAATATGGCGTTAGCTTAGCTTTTTTAATGAAACTCCTCGATTCCTCTATGCGTCTACATACTCAAGTTCATCCCACACGTGCATTTGCTAAAGAGAAATTAAATTCAGATTGGGGAAAATTTGAAACATATTATGTCTTAAAAATACGAGAGAATGCTGAAGGTTATATTCGTTTAGGCTTTCAAAAAGCACCCACTAAGGAAGAATGGAAAACGATTATAGAAGAGCAAGATATTGAGAAGATGAATCAGTGCTTTGAGAAAATTCCGATTCGTCAAGGTGATGTCGTATATATTCCTGGAGGCATTCCTCATGCGATTGGTGAAGGTGTTTTATTAGTTGAAATTATGGAACCATCTGACCTTGTCGTGCGCTGTGAATTTGAACGAGAAGGTATTGTGTTACCAGAAGAAAGTCGCTTTATGGGGAAGGGACTCGATTTCTGTTTAGAAGTCTTTGATTACACAGAATGTTCGGTGGAAGAGATTCAAAATAACTACTTTTTAGAAAAAGAGCTAGTGCAGAAAATGGACGATTCAGCAGTTTATAAGTTGATTCCTGCTTCCATTTCTCGAACATTTGAGGTCTACTCTTATATTATAATGTCCGAAAGTTATTTCGACTTGGATGAACGATTTATGGTTGGATTAAACTTAGAAGGTGCCGTAAAATTGAGTAGTGGTGATGATTCGGTTATCGTGCAAAAAGGTGAATCATTTTTTATTCCGGCACATTTAGATTCAATGACAATTGAACCCATAAATCAGCAGCCAGCAGAATTATGTATCGTTACCAATGTTTTATCTGATTCAAACATAGAAAGATGAGTTACGTATTATCGATTTCGACCGATGGGATTTTGGGGACCCA
>CAZLGI010000171.1:0-1041 GCA_964558995.1 uncultured Carnobacteriaceae bacterium
ATCAAAGTTAATCCTATTGTAGCACTCAGAATATGGCAAAATATGATTAATTTTTGTTAAGTTTGCCACAAAACGCAAAAAATGTTGCAAACGCCTCTTCAAAAAGAGAAAGTTTGCAACATTTCCTATCTGCTTATTCTTCTATTTGGTCCCAAATTGGAATAGAAGAACCTTTAGAAGACTCTTGAATAACTTCTTTCGTACCTTCTGATTGGTAGTACTCAACGATTGTCTTGTACACTTCGTTGTCCACATCTTCTGGGCGAGACACGATGACGTTATAGTATGGTTTTGATTCTTCCGTTACAGCTTCTAAGAAAACAGCATCTTCCGATGGAACGAAACCAGCATCAACAGCCATTCCGCTGTTAATAACAGAAGCTGTTACATCTTCTAGCGCACGAGCTGTTTGGTTGGATGCTAACTCAGTGATTTTCAAATTCAATGGGTTAGAAGTAATGTCTTCCAATTCTGGAATCAAGCCAGCTGCAGGGTCGACTTCGATCAAACCAGCTGCTTCTAACAAACGTAATGCCCGTCCGTTGTTCGATGGGTCATCTGGAATTGCGATTTCAGCGCCTTCTTCAATGTCGGCAACATCTTTAATTTTTTCAGAATAAATGCCTAGTGGTGCCATTACTGTGTAACCAATTACAGTTAAGTCTTTTCCAGCACTCTCAATAAAGTTATCCAAGAAAATCTCAGTCTGGAATGAGTTCAAGTCAATGTCACCGTCTGCCAACGCGTTGTTAGGCGTTGAGTATTCGGTAAATTTCGTTAATGTCACTTCGATATTTTCGTGCTCTTTCAATTGTTCGATGGTATATTCCCAAGGTTCGTTGACTTCACCAACTACACCAATTTTTACTTGAATCGGCTCATCAGCACTTCCTTCAGCTGTATCGCCATTTCCTCCGCCACATGCGGCTAAAAATAATGCACTTGCTGCGATAAATCCACCCAATAATTTTTTCTTACTCATGTATATTTCCTCCCTATTTTCCCATTTAGTTTTTCATTGTTCGATGATATTGATTTTTA
>CAZLGI010000171.1:1051-3707 GCA_964558995.1 uncultured Carnobacteriaceae bacterium
GCAACACTCCCAGTCCCCGATTGAACCTATCTGGTATGCTTATTCCCAAGCAGCAACGTCGTTACCGTTGGTCAATTCTTCAATTAGTTGTGCCGTTTCTTCTGACTGGTAAGCTTCTACAACTTTCAAGTACAATTCGTTTTCTGCATCTTCTACACGAGCAGCAATCACGTTTTTGTAGATTTCGTTTACGGCAGCAATGTTATCCGTATCCAAGAACAATGAATCTTCTTGTGGGTTCAAACCAGCATCTAAAGCGAAGTTTGTGTTCACGACTGCTGCATCCACGTCCGCTAATACACGAGCAGTTTGCGCAGCATCCAATTCAGTAATGACAAGGTTTTTCGGATTGTCAGTAATGTCATTGATTGTAGCATTTGTTCCTGCTGCTTCGTCTAAGGTAATTAAGTCAAGAGCTTGCAAGAGTAAGAGCGCACGTCCACCGTTTGTTACATCGTTTGGAATCACAATTTCTGCACCATCTGGTAGATCGTTGTAGTCTGTTAATGAATCAGAGTACAAACCAAGTGGTGAAACATATGTGAAACCAATGGGTGTAATTTCGCTATCTGAGTTTTGTTCGTTAAATTGTTCTAAGAACGCAACGTGTTGGAAAGCATTCAAGTCTAAGCTGCCATCTGCTAAAGCCGTGTTTGGTGTGTTGTAGTCAGAGAATTGTTCAATCGTTAATTCGATGTTGTCTTCTGCCAAGCGTTCTTTAACGTCTTTCCATACATCTAGTTCGACTTCACTAACGACCCCAACGGATACTTCTTGTACGTCAGCCGTTTCACCGTTTCCACATGCACCTAAAAATAATGTTAATGCTGCAACTGATAATGAGATAATTTTTTTATTCATGATTTATTCCTCCATTTTTTTAATGACTTGTTTTCTTCACTAAGTAATTTCCAATTGCTTGACTAATAAATACGATAATCAAAATCAAACCGGTAGCAACTAAGATAACGTCGTCTTGGTATCGGTTATACCCTCTGGCAATAGCCAAGTTTCCTAAACCACCACCGCCGACCGTACCAGCCATTGCAGTTAAACCAATGATACTGATAATGGTTACGGAAGAGACGCGGATAATCGATGCTAGACCTTCTTTTAAGTAAACGCGGAAAATGATATCCAAGTTACTTGTTCCCATTGCTTGTGCAGCTTCCACGACTCCTGGATCAACTTCTAAGAGGGCGTTTTGAATCTGACGCGCATAGAAGGGAACGGTGGAAAGGACTAACGGAACGATAGCTGCAGTTGAGCCAATTGAGGTTCCGACGATGGCACGAGTAAATTTATAAATGACCGCGACTAAGATAATGAATGGGAGTGAACGGAAAATATTCACAGCTTTATCGAGAATGTTATAAATGACTCGATTTGGCGTGAGTCCATTTTCGTCCGTAACGAGCAGAATGACCCCAAGCACGATTCCTAGAAAACCAGCAATTAAAGCAGTAGCGACTGTCATATAAAGGGTTTGCCCTAAGCTTAACCAAACCTCATCCCATAATTTCGCGACGTTTGGAAGCAGGCGATTAATAGTATCAATCATCTTTCTTCTCCTTCCCGGCTCTTGCGTGCCGCAATTTCTTCTTCATCGATGATGTCGACACTGACATCATTGTCTTGCAAGTAACGGATCGCTTCGGCGATGTTTCCTGAATTTCCAGAAAGAACAAGTAATAGCGTTCCGACTGGGGTTTCTTGTAAAATTTCAACGTTTCCGAACAAGATGTTTCCTTCTACTTTAAAGTCTTGACTCAACTTAGAAATCAGCGGCTCCCCGGTTGATCCGCCAACGAAGGATAGTTTTACTAATACATCGTCGTCTTGTAAGTTCAATAAGGTTGGATGTTCCAATACCGTCTCAATTCCTTGCTCTACGTGTGTAGCGGTATTGATAAAGTCTTTGGTCAGTTTGTTTTGCGGGTTGGTGAAGATTTCCAGCAGGGATCCTTTTTCAATCACATAGCCGTCTTCCATCACTGCCACCTTGTTACAAATTTCTTTCACCACTTGCATCTCATGCGTGATGATAACAATAGTTAAGTTCAGCTCTTTGTTCAACTTCTTCAATAGTTCCAAGATAGAAGAAGTGGTTTTCGGGTCCAGCGCACTGGTTGCCTCGTCACAGAGCAGGATTTCCGGGTCGTTCGCCAACGAGCGGGCGATAGCCACCCGTTGCTTCTGCCCACCGGATAGTTGGGAAGGGTAGGCGTAAGCTTTATCTGCCAAACCAACCAAGTCCAGTAGTCCCAGTACCTTTTCGCTGATTTCTTTTTTCGATAGGGCGCTGCGTTTCAATGGAAATGCCACATTATCAAAAATCGTCCGGGATGCCATCAAATTGAAGTGCTGGAAAATCATGCCGATTTTTTTGCGTGCTTCCCGCAGTTCTTCTTTATTGAAGTCCGTAATGACGTTATTGTTTACCACTACTTTTCCTTCCGTCGGGCGTTGCAGTAAGTTAATGGTGCGGACAAGGGTACTTTTCCCAGCGCCACTGTAGCCGACGATGCCGTAGACATCGCCTTCGTCCACATGCAGGGAGACGTCCCGTACCGCGTTGATTTCTTGTCCCTTGTCCCCTCTGAATGTGACAGAGATGTCTTGTAAGTCAATCATTCTTGTTCCTCTTTTCGTATAA
>CAZLGI010000172.1:0-2514 GCA_964558995.1 uncultured Carnobacteriaceae bacterium
CATGAGCTATTTCCTGGAAAAGCCATGGTGAATATAAATAAAGTAAAACAGAATATGAGAATCATTAGGCGGTTTGCAATTTTCTTAACGTGTATCCAATTCATACCTCTATCTCCTCATAGGCGGTTGTACACGGGAAGTCACTTGTTCGATGGCTTTGTCTCTTTGCTCGACAGTGTACGCTTCAAAAAATAATAAACGATGACGATAAACGGCAGGTAAAACAGCTTTAATATCATCTGGGATCACATAATGACGTCCTTCTAGAAGAGCATAAGCCTTAGCTGCAAGCAGGCAAAATTGATTTCCACGCGGACTAATTCCTAAACGAATATGGGGATCATTACGTGTTGAATTACCTAAATCCACAATATATTTTAGTAGAGCATCTTCGACATGAATTGAAGGAACAAGTGCTTTTAATTTCAAAAATTCCTCAATCGAAATGACCGGTTCTAAATCATTTAGCGCGGTCAACTGGTCAGGTGCCGCCAACATTTGAACTTCTTGTTCTGAATTCGGATAGCCGAGCGATAGTTGCATTAAAAAACGATCCAATTGCGCTTCCGGCAAAGGGTAAGTCCCTTCATATTCAATTGGGTTTTGAGTTGCGAGAACGAAAAAAGGATCTGGAAGCTGATAAGTCACGCCATCACTGGTGACTTGTTGTTCAGCCATTGCTTCTAGCATAGCGGCTTGAGTTCGTGGTGAAGTCCGGTTAATTTCATCAGCTAACACAATTGAGGAAAAAATAGGACCTTTGCGGAAGATAAAGGAGTCATGTCCTTGTTGCGGCATGGAAAAACCGATAATATCACTTGGGACTAAATCAGGTGTAAACTGAATTCTGGAAAAATCAGCACCTAAGCATTTTGCGATTGTTTTCACGAGTAAGGTTTTCCCAACACCAGGGATATCCTCGAAAAGAATATGGCCACCAGCCAACATAGCGGTGACGGTTAATTTAGTAATAGCTTCTTTTCCAATGATAATTTGATTGACGGTTTTGAAAAGTCGATTAACGCGATTAATGGCATCCAGTTGTTCTTGCTTTAAGGGCATGTTTATTCGCTCCTGTTAACGTATTTTATTTTATTATACATTGAAAACGGTACAAAGGTTAAACGAATGGGTTAATTAGGTAGAAAAAATTATGAGTTAAAGGTTATAATGTATGTAGGACAAGATGAGAGGGGATGACAAAATGGCAGTAGATTCGAATTTGCATGCGTTACAAAACGGCTCGGATATACGTGGAATTGCAATCACAACGCCGAAACACGAGGCAACATTAACAATCGAACGAGTAAAGAAGATTGGTACAGCTTTTAATAATTGGCTAAATGAAGTGGTTAATTTAGACGAAGGAAAAACCTTGAAAATTGCAATCGGTCAAGATAGCCGTCTCACTGGAGATGACATCAAGCAGGCATTAATTGCTGGCATGGCACACGCCCCAGTTGAAATTATTGATTGTGGTTTAGCAACAACACCCGCAATGTTTATGGCAACCATTTATGAGGATTTTGTAGTTGATGGCGCCATCATGATTACCGCAAGTCATTTACCATTTGAGTATAATGGCTTGAAATTTTTCACCGCAGCAGGGGGAGCAGAGCACGAGGACATCGAGCGTATTTTAACGCTAGCAACTGAAGTCACCGAGGAAGCCGACCTAGAAACAAAAGCAAAAGTTTCTGAAAAGGACTTAATTAGTGTTTATGCAGCTGATTTGGTCAATAAAATCAGACAAGGCATTAAAAATAGCTCGAATCCTGAAAAACCTTTAACCGGACGTCATATTGTTGTGGATGCAGGAAATGGTGCAGGTGGTTTTTTTGTCGAAAAGGTCTTGCAACCACTCGGAGCAGACACGACTGGTAGTCAATTTTTAGATCCAGACGGGAATTTCCCGAACCATGAATCTAATCCAGATAACAAAGAAGCAATGCAAAGTTTGAAAAATGCAGTCTTAGAACATAAAGCTGATTTAGGTATTATTTTTGATACTGATGTGGACCGTTCTGCTTTGATGGATGAAACAGGACGACCGTTAAACCGTAATAATTTAATCGGTTTAATTGCAGCGGTATTATTAGACGAACAACCGAACGCAATGATTGTCACAAATTCGGCAACGTCTTATCATCTAGAACGCTTCATACTGGATAAAAATGGCCAGCTAGACCGTTACTTGACGGGTTACCGTAATGTCATTAACCGTGCAATCGAATTGGATGAGCAAGGGGAGAATGCCGTTTTAGCAATTGAGACGAGTGGCCATGCTGCATTGAAGGAAAACTATTTCTTAGATGACGGTGCTTATCTGATTGCGAAGCTATTAATGGCGGACGCAGCCCTATTAACGGAAGGCAAGAAATTGAGTGATTTGATTGATACTTTGGGACAACCTGAAGAAACAATGGAATACCGTTTTGTCATTACCGAAGAACCTGTTTTTGAAAATGGCGAAAAGATTATTCAAGACTTTAAAGCCTACCTTAAAAAAAATCA
>CAZLGI010000172.1:2524-3645 GCA_964558995.1 uncultured Carnobacteriaceae bacterium
AATTTAATTCCATAAAAAAAAATCAAACCGATATCAGCGTCGTGGATAACCATCTCGAAGGTGTTCGAGCAAACTTCAGCGGTCCTTTTGGCAGTGGCTGGTTTATTGTACGTTTGAGCTTACATGAACCATTGCTCGTTTGGACAATGGAGAATGATCAAAAAGGAAAAACAGCAAACTTAATCGAACACTTGCTGCCGTTTTTCATGGAGCAGGCTGCTCTAGATACAAAAAATATTATTAAGAAGTAAGGGGATAATAAAATGAACGTACCTATGATTACGTTACACAATGGCTTTGAAATGCCACAAATTGGTTTAGGTGTCTTCTTAATGCAAGACCCAGAGGAAATGAAATGGGCAGTAAAACACGCGATTGAAGCGGGTTACCGTCATTTTGATACAGCAGCGGGCTACGGCAATGAAGCTGTCTTAGGCGAAGTGCTGAAGGAATCTGGTCTAGCACGTGAAGAGTTTGTAATTACTTCGAAACTTTGGAACAACATGCAAGGTTATGAAAAAACAAAAGAAGCGTTCGAAACAACGCTTGAGAAACTACAAACAGATTATTTAGATGTTTACCTCATTCACTGGTACGGACTCGACGTCAAAGGTTCTTGGCAAGCAATGGAAGAACTTTACGAAGAAGGTAAAATCAAAGCAATCGGTGTATGTAACTTTACAATCGAACATTTCGAAAGCATGAAAGACTATGCGAAAATCATGCCGATGATGAACCAAATTGAAACACACCCATACTTCCCACAAGATGAATTACGTGATTACATGACAAAAGAAGGAATCGCGCATGAGTCATGGGGACCATTAAGTCAAGGTAAGAGTGACTTATTAATGCACCCGGTAGTGAAAGAATTGGGAGAAAAGCATGGCAAAACGCCTGCACAAATTGTGTTACGTTGGCATTTAGAGCGTGACATCATTATCATCCCAAAATCAGTCAACCCAGCTCGTATCAATGAAAACATCGATATTCTAGATTTCTCATTAGATGAAGAAGATATGGCTAAACTTGCCGCGATCAATACGGAAACCCGTTTTGGACGTTCACCAAATGACCATGAGTTTATTGAACGTTCTTCAAAATAAGTGATAAAAGTAAGG
>CAZLGI010000173.1:0-3645 GCA_964558995.1 uncultured Carnobacteriaceae bacterium
TACAGACGGAAATCATCAGCAAGCAAATTTTTCATCATGCTTAAGTTTACATCTCTAAAACGATCCTCGATTTTCCGTTCATAGAGCATGCCATCGCTCACATAGCAATCTTCTGTCGGATGAATTTGCACGCGCATCGGTAAATGCATACCTTCCTTATGGCATAAAGCAAGTCCTGTATTCATCTGACCAAGATAAATCCCGTCTTCCTCGCGAATGCCGATCGTATTGGCAATGACATGCTGATCATCGGCTGACACAATCCGGTGAATGATTTTGTTCGACGAATTTTTGATCACATCTGGTGCCAGCTTCGTTGGAATTTGCTCAGCGATGATTACCCCTTGACCGTAAGCGCGCATTTCGGCAATCATGTTTGTAAAATGTTCGACCGCTTTTCCAATCGGATTCCCCATGTTTTCACTCGTCCGCCCTGTCTCAACGTTTTTCAGGAGGCGATGAGCTTCTTCGATTACGAGAATATGTTCAAGTCCTAGACGCTCAGGCCCACTAAGTTCTTTCGCTACATGGCGATATTCACTAATAAAAATGACAAGGAGTCCGACACAGAATGCCTTATCCGCATCATCTGCCAATCCTTCCAATTCCAACACGACATTTCCGTTTAACAGTTTTTCCATATCGACGTATTCCGTCGTATTGAACATATAGCCTTTCGCACCGGTCGTTAAGCTTTCGAGACGTGCTTTAATCGCCGTTTTAATGTTACCAGCAACTTCCCCTTCATAATCCATCTCTTTCTCAATATAGCGCTCCACCTCGATTTTCAAATCCTCCATCGTCGGGAATAAGAATCGATGAGCGGGGATACTATATTGCTGCTTCATATGGCTGTTATCGAAAAAGTCATACTGATTTTTCGTGTTCATAATGTATGGATGGTATCCAAGGGTTAGATCCCAGCCTTTGTTTTCATAAATATTGTGCAAGCATTTTTCCAAAATGTAGGGCATCGGTCCGTAAAAGGAAAAAGCAGCGTTGAATAAGTCTTTCAAATAGTCGATATGTGTTTGCGGACTGATGCCGGGCATGATGTAAAACGGGTTCATCTTCAAGCAATTAATTTCCGGTTTTCCGAGTGTATAAACCGTCATTTTCACTGAGTCTTGTAGTTTCATATGACGGTATTCCTTTTTCGCTGACTCGATGACAAGGAATGGCTTTTTGCTTTCTTCCAAAATCCGCTTCACCGTCGTCGTTTTTCCGCTTCCTGTAATCCCGCAGACGAATGTATGCTTATTAATATCCGCTTCACTGAAACCAAACGGCATATTTTCAATAACCCTCGTTTCGTCAGATACATGACCAACCTGAATCGGATTTACTGATACATCCGTTCCAGCTGTCGGATAATGGGTACTTTCCTTCAGTTCAAAGCCCGGTGTTTGCTGATCAGGTAGACTGAACAGTAGCCCCAGCTCTTTCGTGTTGATGAATGAAGCAATCGTTCCGGCTCCCTTTTCATCCGGCTGTAATATATTTTTCGGAACAAGGATTTCCATGTCTTCGCCCTCTTCTTCCGTTAGATCAATTAGGAAGGCTTGCGGAGGCAATAGATTTTCATTTGGCTTAGCAATTTCAGCATAAAGGCTTGCCTGTAAAATATTCCGGCTCGTCAAACTGTCGCTAGAAAAAGCAATCGCTGTTTCCCACAGTCCGCTGCTTTGTGCGTGTTTCAGCCGTTCGATTGCCGTATCCGCATAATTCATAATCTCCAATGCAAAACCGTTTTGGGTTTCAATGCCGATATTTTCCCCTTGTGTCGTCGCTTCTGAAATGGCTTTGCTTAGTCCGGTTGTAATACTTTTGTTATTGCTGCGAGTAATGCTTGAACCAATCATTCCACCGATCGCTGCACCGACTCCTACTCCAGCTGAACCACCAATTTTTGCCCCGATGGCTGCTCCGGCCCCAGCTCCAACTCCCGCTAAGTTATAAGACGTAGAACTCCCTTTTGTTTCCGATGTATTTTCCGCCGTCGTATCGGTCATCGTCGTGCTCTGCTGTCTCTGTATATTTCTCTTACTAATGGCAAAACATTGATCCCGGACATCGATGAGGCTGCTGTATTTATCCGCGACTTCCGCTCGACTAACAGGCTTAGCCAAAAAGAACAGGGTAAAATTTTGTCCATATAAACTATTCATAATCGCTGATAAATCAAAGGTTTGCGGCTCGTTGTTAATTTCAAAGGATGGAATCCCCATAATGAGACCGTGGTGCTGCTTCACTTCACTACGATTGGTAAAATTAAATTCCGTCTCATTAAGCTCAATCCCAGATAATCCGCCTTTAATCATCGTGACGACACTGTCCGCATCATGCTTCGAATTCACACCTAATACGAGATGCATTTCACCGCCATAGCTCACAATCCCGTAGGCAACCGTAATTTGCAAAGAATGGACGGCGGTCAGGAATTTCTCCATTTTTGAGTTGAGAAATTCCCGGATATCATCCATTTTTTCAGTCGTACAGCTTGCGATTTTAAAGAAGGCCATTTGGTCAAGCAGCTTTGCCGAGTCTTTTTCCACATGTTCGAGAATGTTCTCTTGAATGTCTGCCAAATAGTATGGTGAAGTTGTTTGCAGCAACTTCGTAAATTGTTCTGCTAAAATATCGGTGTCTTGTGAAAATCGATGCTGTTCCCCACTGATTGCAACTTCTGTATTGTCCATTGATGCGCCTCCTAGTCAGTCAAGTTTTGTTTGAACCGTTCGACCTCTTTGAAATAAAACTGTTCTACTTCATTGAGCCAGTCCATCCATCCTTTGCGCAGTTCTTCCAAAAAATCTTCCAGCACCGTTTGGCGGGTCTTTCTATTGATTTGTGGTATCTGAAAATAGGAAATGCCACCAACGATTAAACCTCCAAGCAAAATCGCCATCAGCGACACGTCGATCCGATTTTGCAGGACGTATTTCAGCACCCCACCGAGCATCATCGTTCCGGCAGCTGTTGCTAGAGAAAGATACGTTTGATTGATTTCCTTCAGTTCGAAACGATCAATCCGTGCCAGAATGTCTGGATTTTTGAAAGTTTCATAGACTCTATCTGTAATGCCAGCTTCATAGAATTTGTTTTTTAAAGCAAAGTCTGATAGGAAAGGTTTGTTGAGCGTGTCCTTCTGTAATGCTTGGCAAATGTCCTCAACGAGCAATTCTGATTTTACCCGGACATTTCTTGCGGTCCTTTCGATGAATAACGTTTGATTCCTCTCGTTCATCTCGTCATATTGGTTAAAGTTTTCACGTACCTCTCTAAGTGTCTTGTCGACTTCTTCATGAAGGAGTTCATGCATCTCGTTAATTATTGACAATTCGCTTCACATCCTGTCTGCGTTGATCGATTTGCTCGTCTATTTTCTCAAGGTAATTTCGTTTCGCTCCAATTTCTTCCATTAGAACAATTAATTGTTCGTTATTATATTTTTCTTTTCGGATGACTTCGAGCCGCTCTTTATACGATTCTGCCTGTTCTGTCAATGTCTTTCGATAGAGTTGTAAAATTTTTTTAGTAAAGTTAATGAGCTGCTCTTTCGTATCGGTTACCATTTCATCAAATCGTTCCAAAATATCTCTTTTAATAATTTTCGCGTATTTGTCTTCACTGAATACCGAACAT
>CAZLGI010000174.1:0-3597 GCA_964558995.1 uncultured Carnobacteriaceae bacterium
AAGAGTAGGATTGAAGGACCACGTAAGAAAGCGCCCGAATCAACTGTCTGGAGGACAGATGCAGCGTGTTGCGATTGCGCGTGCCTTAATTAATGATCCGGAAATTTTGTTAGCGGATGAGCCAACAGGTGCGTTGGACTCTGAAACGAGTGTCCAAATTATGGATTTACTCGAAGAAATTGCGACAGACCGCCTTGTTATTATGGTGACGCACAACCCAGATTTAGCTGAGAAGCACTCGACACGAATCATCAAAGTGTTGGACGGCGAGATTTTAGACGATACGAATCCAGCCAGCGATATTGATACACGTGAGAGTAAAGTTCTCAAGAACGACAAAACATTCATGTCATTCTTTACAGCTTTGGGACTGAGTTTTAACAACTTATTGACGAAAAAAGGGCGAACACTGTTAACCGCCTTTGCAGGTAGTATCGGGATCATTGGGATTGCTTTGATTATGTCTTTATCGAATGGGGTACAAAACTATATTGAACGAATTGAAGAAGATACGCTGTCTTCATACCCAATTACGATTGAAGAATCGACCTTAGATATGATGATGATTATGGAAGCGTTGATGGGAATTAACGCGGGTGAGTTAGACGAGGTCCCTGAAGGTAACATTGATTCAACTCCGATTATGACCGATGTAATGGATACATTAGCTAATCGAAAAGAATCGAATAACTTAACTAATTTCAAAGAGTTTTTGGAAAGTGATTCACGTGTTGAAGACTATAGTAACGCGATTCAATACGGTTATAACATTCCAATTAACATTTACAATGAAGCTGGCGTTGATGGGGTAACGCAAGTTAATCCGTCGAACGTCATGGATGCAATTGGTATGGGAGCTGCGATGGGCGGCAATCCACTGCAAAGTGCCATGGGTGGTAATGTTGCGGGAGGATCGACCATGAACGTTTGGCGCGAACTTCTCACCAATCAATCCTTATTGGAAAGTCAGTACGATACCATTGATGGACATTGGCCTGAAAGCTACAATGAAGTCGTTTTGATTGTGGATGAGAACAACCGTGTCAGCGACTATATGTTGTATGCATTAGGACTATTGAGCCAAGACGAACTGGCTGAAAACTTCGAAGCTGTGATGGCAGGCGAAGATTACGATGCTGTTGAGATTCCAACTTTTTCAAACGAAGAATTGCTTGGGATGACGTTCCAACTTGTTTTGAACACTGATTTTTATGAAAAAACAGGCGACTTATGGTTAGACCAACGTGATGACGATGAGTTTATGGAAGAAGTTGTTGCCAATAGCGAAGACCTAACGATTGTTGGGATTATGCGTCCAAATCCAGAAGCTGTAACAGGCGAGGAGACCGGTGCAATTGGTTATACAAGTGATTTGAAGGAATATGTGATTAGTCAAGTTGATGAATCAGAGATTGTTCAAGAGCAAAAAGACAATCCAGAGATTAACGTCTTCACTGGTATGGAGTTTCCTGAAAATGCAGGCGAAGAGTTTGATTTAACAAACCTTTCTCCGGAAGAGCAGGCTTACATGGCGACACTTTCCCAAGAAGAGATTGCTGAATTACTAAACGCCTACCAAGAAAACTACAACACAACTTTAGACAGCAACTTAGCAACATTAGGCGCGGTTGATTTAGAAAGCCCGTCACAAATTAATATTTATCCAAAAGATTTTGAAACAAAAGAAAACCTAACTGATTTAATTTCAGAATACAATACGGCTGAAACTGACGCTGGAAGAGATGAGAACGTCATTACGTACAGTGATTTAGTTGGTACAATGATGAGTTCAGTATCTTCAATCATCAATATTATCAGTTATGTTCTGATCGCCTTTGTGAGTGTATCCTTAATTGTATCATCGATTATGATTGGGATTATTACTTACATTTCCGTTCTGGAACGTACAAAAGAAATCGGTATTTTACGAAGTGTCGGAGCATCACAAAAAGACATTTCGCGTGTATTTAATGCCGAAACCTTCATTATTGGCCTACTGTCTGGTCTCTTAGGAATTGGGATTACCTTCCTAATGAATATTCCAATCAGTGCAGTGATTCAAAATATGACAGGTATCTCAGGCATCGCGTCCTTGCCACCAGTTGCTGGTGTAAGCTTGATTGTGATTAGTTTAGTGCTAACAGTCATCGCAGGCTTAATTCCATCACGCATGGCAGCGAAAAAAGATCCGGTAGAAGCATTACGAACAGAATAATAGAAGTGAGGAAGGCTGGGGAGAAATCCCCAGCCTTTTTTGAACGCTTGAATGGTTCGTTGCCTTTGACTACGGGTGTATGCGTCACTTAACTCGGTTATTTTCAGGATTAAAGTTACGTAAAGAAGCTTCTAGCCAAAATTCCGAATTATTCCTAATAAGATCAAATTCGAGTACTTGCCGATGAAGCGTTTAGTGGTAAAATTAATAATAAGAATCTAACGAAAACATTATAGGAGTTGATAGAAATTCAGAAGCCACAAATTTTACAACTGCTGCCTCACCCAGAAGATGAGAAGCGTTGGGTTGCTGAGATTACTGATGAAGATGAAACTTTTCGTTTGAAACGGGACTTCCAACCTGATGAGCCAGAAGGTGTGTATGAGATTTATGATGGATGGTATCAAATTCATGGGCAGGCGAATGCGGTCTCGCCTTTCACGAAGGAATACGTTCATGTGAAGAATGGGCGTATGCTACGCCATTTGAACTTCCGTTATGTGTTGCAGCATTTAGACGAGATAAAGGCCGCTGAGCCGGAACGAATGAATCGAATGAGAAAACAGATCTATCACATTTTGGATGAAATTAAAGATGCCGCGCCATATCAACCCGTTGAGGAAGACATAGCACGGCAAAAAGAAGAATGTGACATGTGCGACGAATCTGATCAACTACTCGGCGCAATCACCACACTCAAAAAACGTAAAAGAGCAATGATTAAAGATTATCAAGAAGCGTTTGAGAATTATCAGGAGTGGGAATAAATCTGATTAAGCTTCAATCTCACGCAAAAACCGGACAACCTCTTTAGGCTTTTGCAAAACAATCACTCTCTTATCACTAGGGAGTGATTTTATTTTGGCCAGGGTTCCTGGACGGTTTGTATTGTGGTAGTTCCAAATCCATTTAAGAAAGTCAAAATCAAGTTGCTCTTCACAGCCGTCTGCCATATCTGGTCTTGTTTGTTTCCGATGTTTTAAGAAACGTTTGAAGATACGATAAATACAAAGATATCTAGAAAAATCGAGAAATATAACCGTGTCTGCAGCATCTAAACGTTGATCCCAAGTGCCGCTGTAGTTGCCATCAATGATCCAGTTGCTTTTATGATTAAGCTGTTCGTGGATTTTTTTCTGCTCTTCTTTATCAGCCATGTTCCAACCGGCTGACCAGAAAAGTTGATCAAGGTGAATCACTTCTAACTCGAGTCGTTCACTTAATTGGCGTGCTAAAGTAGATTTCCCCGAACCACCACAGCCGATAATTGCGATTTTTTTCATGTTTGATTTGCCTCCTTCACACAAAGAAACACACTCAAAGACAAATTCATCTCTAAGTGTGTTTCTTTAATAATTATGGGCCGTACTGGGTTCGAACCA
>CAZLGI010000175.1:0-3596 GCA_964558995.1 uncultured Carnobacteriaceae bacterium
GGAGAAAAAGTCTTTGGAACAACTCTTTATACAATCTGTAATGGGAAAACCGTTTATCAAAAATAATAAATAAAAGGCAATGTATATTATCATGGGCACATTTTCTTACCCTTAAATAAAAAATCGCTATGAAGCAATCAGAACTTTGATTATTTCATAGCGATTTTTTTGAAAGAATAACTTTGAAAATGGAATTAACGTGCGAGTATCAGTTGGATCTGGAAAGATATCGAAGTCAATGACAGATTGATTACTAGATATGCCACTTAAAGGTTATAGCCTGGTTTCAGTTCACGGTTTTTCATACACACGAATGTTGCGCTTATATCTGTTTTTAGAATGAATTGAGGAATTCATTTATTTGGAGCTGAGTTTTTCCCTGCCCCTTTATCAAGGTCAAGACCCAAAAGACAGAAGGACAAAGCGGGTTCCCCGCTTTTTTCAAAGATATTTAAAGTGAAGTTGCTGTTATGACTGCGGCATAATTTATATAACTAAGAGTATCTTTGACTATTATAGTTTGACGTATTTTCGTTAAAATGTGTCAAACTCGACCTCGATTTGAGAAAGTTTGAAGCATTTTCGAAATAATGCGTCAAACTCAAGCCTGATTTAACAAAGTTTGAAGCATTTTCGATATAATGCGTCAAACTCAACTCCTCTTTATAAAAGTTTGACGCATTCTGCACCCAATTAAAAAGTCGCAAACACTGAGTAATGCTCAAGTGTTTGCGACTTTTTAATTGGCTATCATTTCATCGAAACAAAAGCATGTTGCGAAGGTCCAACCTATCAAAACAAGCCAATCTGACGAGGCCACAAGCCATCAAATTCAATCCCAAGCATCTCTTGAAGTTGCTTGGCGTTTGGAGCGGCGTGTCCGCCAGAATTATTGTTAAAAATAACGGTCACTTCTTTAGAATCTTTTTCTAGAGCGAGTGCCGTTTCTTTTATTTCCTCTAACTCTTCTGTCCCATAATTATACAAAGTCCTAACCGCTCGCCAGTCATCGCTCTTATCCTCACCAAGCCAACCCGAATAATTCCGTCCATGCAAACGAATAATCGTTTTTTCAGGATTTGTCGCAACTGGCGTAAAAGGCACGGAATTATGAGGGGTCTGTGGTTGATCAACGACCACATGGATAAAGCCCATTTCCCGAAGAAAGGTTAGTGTTCCTTCTTTGAAAACATCACTGTACCAACTCGCATGTCGAAACTCAACCGCAATCGGCAAGTCTCCCATTAATCGGCGAACCAGTCTTAAATAGTCGACATGTGCTCGGTCACAAACAAAATTCGGTGGAAATTGAAAGAGAAATGCCTTCAGTTTTCCACTCGTAATTATTGGTTCAAACGTCAGCTTGTAGCGCTCAAACATAGCCTGTATCGAATCAAATTCCTGTCGCCAATCTTTATGCTTCGTCATGGCCGAATAGGCTTTTGGAAAAAACTGGAAAATATCTGGCGTTTTTTCAATCCAACTCAGAATGTTTTTCTCAGAGGGAATCGCATAAAAACTCGTATCTAATTCCACAACTGGAAAATGGCTCGCGTAATCTTCTAATTTTCTTCTTGGATTTGGACAGATTAATTCATGATCTGACCATCCAGTAAGTCCAATTTTAATCACTGTTCTGCTCCTTTTTCAAACGTGCTTTTCTCTATCATAAATTTCTAGAACCATTTATGCAACAGAAGAGTCGTCGGGTTTATCCAGTAATTTCGGATACGCTCGCTCGATCGCAAAGGAACCAAGCGGGGCGGTTATCAAAATAGACAGAACCGCGACTGTTAAGATGGTTTGTCCACTTGCCAGTCCCATTGCTAAGGGAATACCCCCAATTGCAGCTTGAACCGTCGCTTTTGGTGTATAACTAATCATCGTAAAGAGTTTTTCTTTTCGATTCAGTTTAGAAGGAAGCACGCTCACTAATACACCAACCATGCGGAAAGCGAGAGCGATGGTAATCAATAGAATCGCTCGTACACCAGCATCCATTGCATAACTCACATCTACCGTCGCACCTACTAAAACAAACAACAGAATCTGCGCAGCTAGCCATAACTTATTGTATTTACTCGATAAACGTAGCGCCAACTCTGGATAAAAATGGTTGATTGCTAAGCCCATTGACATAATCGCAAGTAAGCCAGAAAAAGGAAGCATGTCCGTCAATTTGTTTTCTATTTCTAAAAGTAAGAACGATACGCTCAATAGTACAATAATTTTAGATGTATCTCTCATATGGACAACGCGGAAAAAACGCTGCAAGAGAAATCCCGCTAGACCACCAAATAAAATGCCAAGAATAATTGAGAGTGGAATCGCAAATAGACTACTTGCCGAGACCTCATTTCCTAAAGCTAAAGACAGGAAAGAAGAAAATAACACAATCACAAAAATATCATCCATTGAAGCTCCAACTAAAATGGTTTGTGGAATTTTCCTTTTCTGTCCGTAACCTCGGTCGATTATATGAATCATCGATGGAACCACAACGGCAGGAGAAACAGCAGATAAGACTGCCCCCATCATAGCTGCTTCAACGAGCGATAAGCTAAATAGATGGGTACCGACTATCACAACGCCTAATATTTCAAACAAAGCTGGCACAAACCCAAGAAGGATTGCAGATATGCCATTCTTTTTTAAGTCGCTGATTTTCAAAGATAGGCCGGCGCGGAATAAAATAATAATTAAGGCAGATTGACGCAAGTCGGCTGAGATTGAAAGAATCGAATCGTCTAACAAATTAAATACATAAGGACCTAAAAGAATCCCCGTCAAAATCATCCCAACTAGGCTAGGCAAACCAAATCGTTTGAATAACCATCCTAAAAACATCCCTATTAAAAAAATTAAAGCAATACTTGTTAACATCACAAAACCCCTTTTCATGAAAAAAGCTGATAACTTCTAAAGGAAATCAAAAATATCCTTCAGAAGTCATCAGCTTTTCAGCGGTTTAGGCAAAAGCCAAGGGAGAACTTCATTCCCGATATGAGTTAGTTTAACTTAATTTGGAGGGATTTGCAAAAGGGATATTGCTTTGTATCATAAGGTTTAGGTGATTGCTTACCACGTACATTAAATAGTTAACAATTTAGATTGAATGCTTTGAATAAAGGTAGGCATTCACCTAAGCCTCAAGTATTATCTATAAAGGTTCTGAATAAGGTTGTTTATCATGTGGTTCCCTCTAGTTATAATTAATTCTTTCGCTTTTGAGGAATTCTTCTGTTTCTTATTCAGCCCATTAAAGGCATCATCAAGACTTGATTCTGATGGATATAAGACATTATTGACATAATCTTCATCGAGAGAATGTCCTTCTTGTAAAACTTCATAGAGGGTTGTATTCTTTTTGGAACGATTAAAACTAGAATCGAGGAACATGATATTTCCTAAAGAACCAGCCGATAACTCATCTTGCTTATAAATCTTGTCAACCAGAGATTTACTAATTACATGCTCAAAGTCGTAAGAGTGAGATCTATATTGACTATCATAAAAAGAACTCTGAACAGTAAGAAGTGTTCGAGAAATTTGATCAAAATTAATGCTAGGTGTTATAGAACGTTCATCCCACCATT
>CAZLGI010000176.1:0-3575 GCA_964558995.1 uncultured Carnobacteriaceae bacterium
AAAAGTCGCATGGCGGTAGATTTTGAGAATAATTACGAGCCTGACTACATAACGATTCGTGGAAAAGGTCCGATTATTAAAGAATTAAAAAAATATGCAAAAAAAGCTGAGAAAATTTACCTCGCATCTGACCCGGATAGAGAAGGGGAAGCAATTGCCTGGCACTTGGCACATATCTTTGGATTGGATCCATCTGATAACATTCGTGTGACTTATAACGAAGTAACAAAGTCAGCAGTAAAAGAAGCAATTAAAAATCCAACAGCACTTGATTTAGATCTTGTCTCTGCACAACAAGCAAGACGTATTCTAGACCGCGTCGTCGGTTACTCAATCTCACCTATTTTATGGAAAAAAGTTAAAAAAGGTTTGAGTGCGGGACGTGTACAGTCGATTGCATTAAATTTAATTATTCAACGTGAAGAAGAAATAAACAAATTTATTCCAGAAGAATCATGGACATTAGATGGTACTTTCCAAAAAGGTAAGAGTGTCTTTGAAGCTTATTTCTATGGTTTAGCTGATAAGCGTCTGAAATTACATAAAGAAGACGAAGCAAAAGAAATACTCTCTCAAATAGAAGGAAATGAATTTGAAGTTACCGATGTGACTCGCAGAGAACAAAAGCGTAATCCATACGCACCATTTACAACATCCAGCTTACAACAAGATGCAGCGAACAAATTAAACTTCCGTACGCGGAAAACAATGATGGTCGCGCAACAGTTATATGAAGGAATTGCACTTGGAAAAGAAGGTATGGTTGGTTTAATTACTTATATGCGTACCGACTCAACACGTATCGCTGCTAGTGCGATCAGTGAGACTCATGACTTTATTAATAAAGAATATGGTCCAGAATATGCAAGAAAGAAACCAGCAGCCAAAAAAGATGGCGCATCTTCTCAAGACGCTCACGAAGCGATTCGTCCGGCTAACGTTCTTAAGAAACCAGAGGACATTGAACAGTATTTGACTAAGGATCAATTTAAGCTTTATCAATTAATTTGGTCACGCTTCGTTGCAAGTCAAATGACACCAGCTGTCTATGACACAATGCGCGTTAACCTTTCAAATGGCGATGTAACGTTCAGAGCAAATGGTTCTAAAGAAAAATTTGCAGGATTTAGAAAAGTCTATGCAGATAACCGTGCGAAAGATAACATCCTGCCTGATTTGAATGAAGGAGATATCGTATTCTCTAAAGACATTATTCCAAATCAGCACTTCACACAACCACCCGCACGTTATAGTGAAGCTACTTTAATTAAAACCTTAGAAGAAAACGGTGTAGGACGACCATCTACCTACTCACCAACAATTGAAACCATTCAAAGAAGGTACTACGTTAAGCTAAATGCGAAACGATTTGAACCAACTGAATTGGGAACCATTGTTAATACCATGGTTGAAACATATTTCCCTCAAATCATCGACATCACTTTCACTGCAAAAATGGAAGAAGACTTAGACAGCATCGAAGAAGGAAAGTTAGAATGGGTCAAAGTTATCGATCAATTCTACCAACCGTTCAGTAAAAATGTTGAAAAAGCTGAAGAAGAGATGGAAAAAATCGAAATCAAAGATGAACCAGCTGGATTCGATTGTGAATTATGCGGAAATCCAATGGTTATCAAGATTGGTAAATTCGGGAAGTTTTATGCATGTAGTAATTTTCCAGATTGCCGTAATACAAAAGCAATTGTTAAAAAAATCAACGTTACTTGTCCTTTATGTAAAAAAGGCGAAGTTGTTGAAAGAAAATCGAAGAAAAAACGTATTTTCTATGGTTGCGAACGTTACCCTGATTGTGAATTTGTCTCTTGGGACAAACCAATTGGCCGTGACTGTCCGAAATGTAGTGAATACCTGGTACAGAAAAAAGTTCGCGGCGGCTCTCAAGTAAAATGTAGCAGCTGTGACTTCACAGAAGATGTTCAAAAATAACATATAAACATTACAAGAAGAGTGGATTTATATCTGCTCTTCTTTTTTGCTGTTGGGTTTTGTAATGCCGTTCACTCCTTGCGGACTGTGTGATTGCTTCTGTTGGCCATGGGACCGTTCGGAGCCTGTAGTCTCCGACCTTGGAAGCTTCAAACTGACCGTATCGCTGCGCTAACGGTCAGTAATTCACAATTCCATCCCTTTTCATGGCTGCAGGCAATCACAGACCCCTTCAGGAGGTCACTGTATTTTTTCAGGATTATAAATCGAGTAGACAATTAGTTTTGAAATTTCAAATTACTATAAAGTTAATGAATTTATTAAATTGAAAACGTAAACAAGCTTGAGTATTGAATTTTACCAGTCCTTATGCTATTTTTAGGTTATGTAATGGAGGGATCTCTTGCTTACGAATGAAAATTTATTAGAAGGTTTTGTTCATTATTTAACAGTTGAACGTCGCTATTCAGACGAAACGGTCAAAGCCTATGCTCAAGACCTCAAAAGATTCGAACGATTTCTCGAGGACAGCGGCAATTCTTCCTTTGATAAAGTGACGTTGATGGATGTGCGATTATATTTGAGTTATTTAGATGAAGAACAACTGAGTCGAAACTCGATTTCTCGTATGCTTTCAAGTTTACGAGGGTTTTATTATTACTTAGTTAGAGAGAAAGTTGTGAGTGAAAATCCCATCGCAACGATTTCCTTCAAAAACCGAACAGCTCGTTTACCGAAATTTTTATACGATGTAGAATTAACCAAATTATTTGAAGCCGCAAAAGGAACCGAGTTTTTAGATTACCGAAATGTTGCTTTGTTAGAATTGCTTTATGCAACAGGTATACGTGTGAGCGAATGTCGGAATATTTCCTTAGACGACATTGATTCAACATTAGGCGTCATTTTAATCACCGGTAAAGGAAATAAAGAAAGATATGTTCCTTTTGGCCATTTTGCTTTGGAAGCAATGGAAGACTATTTAACCTTAGGCAGAGAACCTTTGATGAAAGCTTTCAAAAAAGACCATGATTGGTTATTTGTTAACCGCTTGGGAGACCCACTCACTTCGGGTGGAATTGAGTACATTCTGAAACAAATTATGAAAAAAAGTGGTATGGTAGGGGAGTTGCATCCACACATGCTGCGACATACCTTCGCAACAGATATGTTAAACGAAGGTGCTGACATGAGAACGGTCCAAGAAATACTAGGACATTCGAGTCTTTCCTCGACGCAAATCTATACCCACGTGACGAAAGATGCCTTGCAAAGAAACTACCAAGCATTCCATCCACGTGCGAAAAAGAAGAAAGAACGGTATAATGAGTAGATAGATTTAAGATAAAGGAGTAGAAATTAATGACAACAATATGTGCTGTACAACATAATGGAAAATCAGCTATGGCTGGAGATGGCCAAGTTACCGTTGGCCAACAAGTGATTATGAAAGGCTCAGCTAAGAAAATACGCCGAATTTATAATGATGAAGTCGTTGTTGGCTTTGCAGGTGGAGTAGCTGATGCATTTACTCTAGAAGATAAATTTGAAGAAAAATTAAATCAACATAAAGGAAATCTGATGCGTGCGTCAATCGAAGTTGCAAAAGAATGGCGAGGTGATCGTGC
>CAZLGI010000177.1:0-3541 GCA_964558995.1 uncultured Carnobacteriaceae bacterium
CAATTTTCGCACTGGCGACCAATTTATTATATTTACTGCCCCACTCATTTTCTTTTTGAAGCAAGCTAACAATTTCAGGGCTGAAAGCTTTCAATCTATAAGAAATCATATTAAAATATTGCGCTGGTAAAACTGCTTCGAGATCTATGCGGAATTCGGAATCCATAATCGCATGATAATACCCTTGCGTCACTTCATCAAAAAGAGGTCCGTACTCGTCCCAGAAATCATTTTCCGCTTCGTAAAATTTATCCTTCGTATCAATCGTGTGACGAATGTACGAAATGTTCCCTTGCTTTTCAATTTCAATCAGCAAACCTTGCATGGTTGTGACTGCGGCAATCGCATCGTCACCTTCAGTGGCTTGTTTCATACGTTCAATCTGTGTTTCAGCTTCTGCTTTAAATGTCTCAAAATCAGGTCGTTTATACTCGTACTCAGAAAACTTCATCATTTATCACCCTTTTTTAATCTAATAACAATAGTATATCAAACATGATGCTGAAAGAGTGTAGTTATTTGTGGTTTTTGGAAGGCTTTTTATTCTAATTTTTTGACTCGATTTTTGTCCTTATTATCTAGATTAAGGACAAATTTTGATCGTTTCGAGGATTTTTGTCCTTATTAACGAAAGTAAGGACAAAACCTCTACAACGCCTTTCGTCAAAAAAACCAGCCGATTACACATCGGATGGCTTTTACAATAGCTATTAAACTAATAATTCCGCTTCTTTTTTCTTTTTCAAAGCTTGCTTTGCCATGATAATTAATAACACCAGGTTCAAGGCGTTGATTACGATGGCCACTATGAAGGCATTCATGTAGGAACCTGTGAAGTCGTAAATGTAACCGACAATCGACATTCCGAACGCCCCACCCATTGTTCCGGCGAAGGAAATGAAGGGGTAAACTGTTCCATAATTTTCGATTCCAAAAATGGTTGTCGTTAACAGAGTTTTTCCAACACTTGCGACTGAGAAGATTGAGCCGAATAAGAATGCTCCGACCAGCATCACAGAAGCGTTTGTACCGTTTAGCAATATAATTGCTGCTCCTATATTAATTGCAATCATAGTAAAGTTGGCTTTCACCGCCCCCACACGATCGCTCAAAAATCCTAGGAATAATTTTGAAATAATATTTGAAATCATTCCTGCTGATAACATTGTTGCGCCAACTGTTGCGCTGTAACCAATCGAGTCTGCGAAGCCTGGGAAGTGATGCGGGATGCCCGTTACACCTGAAGCTAGTGTTGCAAAGACTAGGAATAAGATTAAAGTTACTAAGCTAATTTCCATTTTTCCTCTTTTTTGAACCGGTCGATTTTCGGCTGCTTTTAAGAACTCCGCATGTCCGTAAGGCAAGAGGTCTTCATCTCGCGGGTGGACCTGAAAGTTGAAAAGTAAAGCTGGTAAAGTAAACGCAAACATTATTAGACCTAAAACAATGTAAGCAGTTTGCCAACCAAAGGTCTCGATTAAAGTAGCAAAAATTGGAGAGAATATCGCTCCCGCAATCCCACTGCTTCCTAAAACTAAACTCGTCACTAAACCGTGATGCTTTTCAAACCAGTTGTTCATCATCATCGTCAGTGGCACCATGCCGAAGAGTCCTACACACACCCCGCGAATCGCACCTAAAAGATAAAACACTGCCATATTGGTCACGAATGCCATTAAAATTGTTGTGATTGCTGCTCCAAATGTTCCAATATAAAGCAGCAGTTTATATGAGTATTTCGCCATTAAACGTGGCACAAATAATGAAATAATCGCTGTACCTAGTAAATTGATTGTTGCTTGAACTGCGACTGTTCCGCGCATGACGCCGAAACTTTCTGCTACTGGTGTAAAAAACACACCACCGGCATTAATCGTCAGTCCAATTGAAGTAACGGACAGGAAGCAACAGATTAATAAAACCTTCCAATGTTTTTGAATCGTTCTCTTATCTTGCATATGTTCCCCTCTTCTATCATTTCTACAATATCACTATCTTATCGAGAACCCCACCCTTTGTAAACTCTTAGATTTTTTCTCTTGGAATAATGAAAAAAGTGAGCGACCGCCCACTCTGTCCTTTTGGTATGGATTGGTTTTGTAAGTTGGGCGTAACCTTTGACGGTTGAGTGCTAAGAGATGGCCTCAGTGGAGTTATATATATATACATCAAAAAAGCCCCTGACCGGAGCTTTTTTAGACTAACGCCAAAACTTTGTCGCATCTGCTTTGTCCATTATATTAAAGTCGATTATTTCCTTTAGTAAATCATAGTTAACCGCATCTTTCCATTCGATTCGGAAAAGATTAGCTGTATGGCTGTAGTCGGCTGCTGCGATTTTTTCTTTGAATTTATTAATTCCTGCAACTTCGGGAGCTACTGAAATATGCTTTTTCGATACACTAAAACCAATGATATAGGTTTCGTGATCGGCAAACATCGGTTGATTCCATTTTACAATTGGCTCCAATTCGGGATAAGTTTCAGCCACCCAATCCAATATACTTGCTAATTTTTCGCGTTGGTCGGGAACGTCTATTTTTGCTAAAAAGTCGTTAAATAAGTCCATTTGACCTGCCCCTCCTCATTTTGATTAAATAATTAACAATAAAATTCCTGTTATAACTAACGTCAACCCAGTCAGAAAGCAACTTCTTCCTGCTGCTTTGCTTGTCGGGTATGCTTGATCACCATTTTTGTCCGTGCCATAAATGAACGCGATACCTACTGCAATCATAACCGGCATTAAAATGTACAACCACGTTTGATACATCCAGGCATACATCACAAAGTGAATCGATATGGATCCACTGAAGACAAAGGGCACGAGGGTATGCTGCTCTTTTGCCTGCATAACTATAATTAGTGGCAAGATCAACATTTGGCTCATCGCAATAGTAATGCTGAGCTGTGTGAACAAGTCGCCGCCTGGATTTTCAGAAAGCGCACCAATCAGATAAGAGACGGTTAAAGCGATCGGAAGCGCCACTAAACCTTGCAGAAGCGTTGCATAGCCTGCCGTTTTTGCTGTTGTCAATTTCCAAAAAGCTGCACAAATAAGCCAAGTTGCACCAAAAGAAAACAAAAAAGCAACGCCGGAATAATTCATTTCTGTCAGTTGCTCTAATATTGTATACATAGAGATATCCTCTCCTTAAGTTCAAAAAGGTATGCGATTGTCTCATGTTAAAGTTGCAAGGACCCACGAAAACCTCTGCCTGCGTAATAGGAATCCGCGCCGTTATGGTAAGTAAACACTGTGTCATAGCGACGATCACAGAAAATTGCGCCTCCGTTTTTTCTAATA
This sequence comes from uncultured Carnobacteriaceae bacterium, assembly GCA_964558995.1. Taxonomy (GTDB): domain Bacteria; phylum Bacillota; class Bacilli; order Lactobacillales; family Aerococcaceae; genus Jeotgalibaca. Next base: position 3,308 of record CAZLGI010000177.1, read on the forward strand.
TTACCGGGTGTATCGACCCAACTTGAGGTCTTCAAATCAAACTCTTCGTAGGTTTGAAGTTTGCGGTAATCTTCTTCGGTTAAAAGTTTAATGCCCATTTCCTCCGCCATACTAACGGCATCAGTTTTAGGTTTATTCTTTTTCCTCTTTTTTAGAGCCTCTAGGTCATAGCAAATGCTGCGACGGCCTTTAGGAGATTCAAGTGAACAGTCGATATAAACAAAATCTTCCCCA
>CAZLGI010000178.1:0-3462 GCA_964558995.1 uncultured Carnobacteriaceae bacterium
TATCAATAAATTGAAAAAACGTAACATTACCGTTCACACACACCAAATCACTGAAGGCTACCCTTCAGATGTTGATTTGATTGTTAGTGAAGAAGGCTTCGGTCAAAACACATATATCGAAACAACTAAACCAATTGTGGTGATGACAGCTCCTGGTGGCGGTAGTGGGAAACTCGCAACCTGTCTAAGTCAGCTTTATCATGAGAATGTTCGAGGTCGTACAGCAGGGTATTCGAAATTTGAGACGTTCCCTGTGTGGAATCTTCCTTTGAAACACCCATTAAACATTGCTTACGAAGCAGCGACGGTCGACTTAAAAGATACCAACGTCATTGATAACTTCCATTTCGAAGCCTATCAGAAAATTGCGGTGAACTACAACCGTGATGTTGAAACTTTCCCAGTGATTAAACGAATTATCGAAAAAATCACAGGTAAAGAATCAGTCTACAAATCACCAACCGACATGGGGGTTAACCGGGTTGGCTTTGGTATCATCGATGAAGAATGTGTCAAAGAAGCCTCACGCCAAGAAATTATTCGCAGAAGCTTTGCGACAGAATGTGACTACAAAAAAGGTCTTGTTGGTGAGGACACGCGTTATCGTATGAAAATTTTACTTGAAGATGCGAACTTAAAACCAGAAGACCGTCTACCGGTTAATCCAGCTAGAGAATACGCGGAAGAACTGAAAAAACGTGACGGTATTAATGAAACAAAAGCTGTCATGGCCTTTGAACTAAAGGATGGACGCATTATCACAGGAAGAACCTCTACATTGATGGATTCCTCCTCGGCTGCGATTTTGAACTCGATTAAAACTTTGGCGAATGTCGCGGATGAAATTCCGTTACTGTCAGCGCAAATTTTAGAAACGATGCAAAAAATGAAAGTCGATGTCTTGCATAACCGCATGCCGGTATTGAATGCGAATGAAATTTTAGTTGCCTTAGCAATTAGTGCGGTCACAAATCCAACTGCGCAAGTGTGTTATAACCAACTTTCCAAATTATCAGGCGTTCAAGCTCACTCGACTGTGATGCTGAAAAAAGACGATGAACAAATTTTACGTAACTTAGGCTTAAATATTACGAGTGATCCCGTTTACTCATCAGGAAATCTTTATTATATATAAAAATATCACCATTAAAGGGGTGGACTATATGCTATCTTTTGAAGAGAAAAAAGCAATTTTTGACAGTTATGATGAATTAGTTTCAACACCGGTCTCAATGAATCGACTTAATTATCACTTTGAAGGCAGTGCAATTGAGAAAAAAGTAATCGTGCGTTTCTTACATCCAAATGGGAATGCCTTTATTTACGCAGGGCACCTACCAAAAGAAGAAACCAACAAGGGCTATCTGTCAGTTTTGGACGAAGATGAGCAGGGCATCCGAGAATTAGTGGAAGCAGCGATTTCTTTTATGAAAAAAACGATTGATGGTTACGAAGAAGGCTACTCCGAGCTTTGGTTTGACCAAAGTGGTGAACCTTTACGAATTTATTATGAAAACCCAATGTGGTCTGTTTTGATGGCTAATGACCATGTAGAAGGGATCTTCAAAACGAAAGAAGCCGCAGAAGGGTATCTGCGAGATGAAGGCTTTGAGAAAGGAACTGGAAGCGACATTTAATGGCTAGAGGAAGAAAAAGAAAAGATGAATTTGATATCCGTTTGAAAATAGTGAATGGCGTATTGGCAGTTTCGGCCGTTTTGTTTTTATTAATGACACAGCCCATTCCCGTCATTCAAGGTTGGGTAGAAGACCTCTTTCTAACTGAAACAATTCCGCAATCCGAGCTGGCCTACTTAGAGTATGATGGTGAAAACCAAGTTATTGAAATCAATGATAATCGTCCGACTTTTACAGCGGACGATTTAGCACTAGAGATGGGTAGTTGGCAGACCTTTAGCGAAATCGACCGACTAAATCGAGTTGGTGCAGCTAATGCGATGTTGAGTACCGATTTATTTCCAACTGAAGAACGTGAGTCTTTGTACATTGATCCGACAGGTTGGAAGCAGAAGAAATTAGCAAATGGGCAATGGCTTTACAATCGCAGCCATTTAATTGGTTTTCAGTTGACGGGGGAAAATAATAATATCCGCAACTTAATGACTGGTACGCGTAGTTTGAATAGCCCACAAATGTTGCGTTTTGAAAATGACCTGGCTTATTATCTAAAACAAACGAACCATCATGTGCGTTATCAGGTTGAACCGATTTTTCGTGACGACGAGCTTGTCGCAAGAGGCGTGCATTTGATGGCTCAGTCTGTGGAGGATAGTGATTTATCATTCAATGTTTATATTTTTAACGTTCAAGACGGTTATGAAATAAATTATGAAGACGGATCTAGTAGGAAAATGGTAAAATAAACTTAGTAGTGTAACTGGTAACGGAGGATGCGCAATGAAATTAACTTTACTACCGAAAACTGGCTTAGGTAAACTCTCTGCGTGGGGAATAGTTGTCTATATTGTGAGTTGGATTTTGGTTGCTTTTCTGCAACCGCGTTGGGGCGGAGCAGGCGACGCACGAAGCTTTTTAGATTGGATATTTATGCTCTTTGTTATGTCAGGAATAGTTGGAGCATTTACGAGCTTATTTGGCGGTCTCATTGCAATTGTTTGGCGGGAAGACCGCTCGTTATTAGGTATTATAGCGTTTGTTTTATCAATTCCATTTTGTGTACTGCTGGCAGGATTCTTTTTAGGAAGCTACATGGGATAATTTTTTCACAGCTTATATCTAAAAAAGCAAGGAGAATTCAACATGCAAAAACTAGTGCCTCACTTATGGTTTGATCAAGAAGCAGTTGAAGCAGCCACTTTTTATACGTCCGTTTTTGAGAATTCAAAAGTCAATTGGAAAACCGTCGTCAAAGACACACCATCCGGCGATAGCGAGCAAGTGTCTTTCACTTTAGAAGGGCTGGAAATTTTTGCGATTTCAGCCGGTCCCTTTTTTACCTTAAATCCGACCGCTTCTTTTACCGTTTTTTGTGAAACGGAAGAAGAAGTCGAGGATTTATGGGAAAAACTAATTGTAGGCGGCACAGCGATTATGGCGGTGGATCGCTATCCATTCAGCAAGCGCTACGGTTGGCTGACAGATCAGTACGGTATGTCATGGCAGCTGATGCATTATGAGGAGCCGTTTGAGCAGAAAATATATCCGACGCTGACCTTCGTAGGCAAGCAATATTTGAAAGCAGAAGAAGCAGTGAATGATTACCTTTCTATTTTCAAAGAAGCAAAGATGGGCAACATCTATTATTACGGCGATGAGCTGGAAGATGAGGAGCCGAATGGAGTATCCTATGCATCCTTTAGCTTAGCAGGCCTGACTTTGTTGGCGATGGATATGATGACCGAAGCTGATGATTCTTTCAACGAAGCTTTTTCTCTCATGCTTAAATGTGAGGATCAAGCCGAAATTGATTACTATTGGGAAA
>CAZLGI010000179.1:0-3457 GCA_964558995.1 uncultured Carnobacteriaceae bacterium
AATTTCAAGACAATCTGTTAACACAGTTATTATTAACTGTGTTATGATGGTGATAATAGAAATATGTTTGAGAGAGGAGGGCCGGTGTTTTTTTCCGGCATACATATAATGGAAATCAAAATTCATGAAGATGCTCAAAAATGGTTCGAGAACGAATTAGGTATTAGCGATGGTCGAGGTGTTCGCTTTCTAGGGAAAGTTTATGGTGAAACAACCGTACACGAAGGTTTCTCTCTAGCGATTGAAGTAACTGAGCCAGGTAATACGCTTGCTTTGGTTGAGATTAATAATATTCCTTATTTCGTTGATGCGAATGACGAATGGTTCTTCGGTGGCTATGATTTAGAAGTTAAGTTAAGTGAAAATCATAGAGAGCCAGAATATATTTTCCACGCAACAAAATAGTTTGAATATAATGGGGTGGCACAGGAAACGGTGTCATCTTTTTTTCGTTTTAGACATTTGAACTATATTCTCTCTTTTTTGTATTCCCTTCCTACTGTATGACGTGTATAATACACTTATGATTATGCAAGGGGGAAATTTGATGAAAAAGAAATGGTTAGTGATTGGAGTAATTGGAATTATCGTTTTACTTGGAGGTGCTTTGATTCTTCCGAGATTCTTCGGTTCTCAGTCGGTACAAAATCCTGAAGAAGAGGGCATTGATTATGGTATCACTTACTTTACCGTTCCACCTTTAAAACAAGTATTTGTAAATGGTGTTGTGACGCCAGAAGAATCTCAAGCTTTTTATCAAGATCAAACATTAGGGACGCGTTCAGATTTGTTAGTAGAGAATGGACAAATTGTCGATGAAGATACGGTTCTCTACAGCTATCATAATGAAGATATGGAAAAAGAAATTGCACAACTGACGAGTGAAGCTGCTCGACTAGAAACAACACGGGCAAATATGGCTTACAAACAACAACTAGAGATTGATCGTTTTTACGAAATACCAGAAGAAGAGCGGATGCAAACCTTGACGGAAATCTATATTGATTTCAATATCGCAGAATACGATTCTCAGTTGCAATTGATGTATGATTCGATTGCTTTAATGGAAGAGCAAATTGATACAGAAGTTCTAGCACCGTTTAAGGGGAAAGTCGTGATCCCGGAGGCAAAAACTGCTGAAGCACCGCTTTTAACGCTGATATCTGAAAACTTCTATGTGTCGGGAACTTTAAACGAAAAAGATTTGGAAAAAGTTGAAGTAGGTCAAGCTGCAGATATCCAAGTCATTTCGACAAACTTTGTGACGACAGGGCAAGTATCTTTTGTTGATACAACACCAGCAAGTGACACAGATCCGTATAGTATGTCGACCATGTCATCTTATCCGGTGAAATTGAGCTTTGATTCTTTAGACGGAATCATTAATGGTTACCACGTACAGGCAACTATAAATTTAGAGGATGAAAAAATTAGTATTCCAGAAGAAGGTGTTCATGAAGAGGATGGAGTTACTTATGTTCTCGTGAATGATTTCGGTACGGTAACTCGTCGTGTGATTCAAGTGGGGCAAGTTTCAGAAGGAGAAGTAGTAATTAGTAGCGGACTAGAAGCTGAAGATATGATAATCATTTTTTCAGAAATAGAATTACTAGAAGGCGACTTTATTGACGAGATGCAGGGGGTGGAATAAATGGGTGAAACCCGAAAAAAACTCCTTGAATTAAAAGGCGCAACGAAAGTTTTCAAATCAGGAAAAATAAAGAATGTCGTGTTAGATCAGTTAGACTTAACGATTTATCAAGGTGACTTTTTAATGGTAGTGGGCAAGTCAGGAAGTGGTAAGACAACCTTGATGAATATTATAGGGTTTCTTGATACCCTTACGTCCGGGCAATACACATTCTTAGAGCAAGACGTGTCTAAATTATCAGAAAACGAAAAGTCAGAAATTCGTAACCGCCACTTTGGTTTTATTTTTCAACAATTCTTTTTGATTGATTCTTTAAATGTGTTACAAAATATCGAGTTGCCACTTGTTTATGATGGAAAGCTTAATAAGAAAAAGCGTTTAGAGAAAGCACAGGAATATTTAGGTTTGGTTGGTATACCCGAGAAGTTAAAAGAGAAGACGCAAGAGTTATCTGGCGGGCAACAGCAAAGGGTCGCCATTGCGCGTGCGTTAATTAATGATGCTGACTTGATTATGGCTGATGAACCAACCGGAGCATTGGATTCGGAGACAGGCTTAGGCGTAATGAAGCTGCTTAAGTCGCTTAATGATCAAGGAAAAACACTTGTTATGGTTACTCATGATGAGGATTTACTGAAATATGCGACGCGAATTATTCGTATGCAAGACGGCGTTTTTGTGGAAGAGGAGGTCGTCTCATGATACGAAACATATTAATGTCGACCTTACTAAGCTTAAAAGCCCACAAGTTACGTGTCTTTTTGACCATGACAGGGATTATTATCGGAATTGCTTCCGTTATAACCATTGCGGCCTTGGGGGAAGGGGTTCGACAAGAGAGTCTTAACTTAGCTCAGTCAACCGGAGCCAACGTGGTAAAAGTGCGCCACCAAATTTCTCAGACTGATGAAACAGGCATGACTTATATAGAAGATACCTTTACTTTTAGCCGGGCAGATATGCGTCGGGTTTCTAGAGTTGAAGGGGTCAAGCAGGTGTTGCCGGATTATGGAAATAGTTGGATGAGCGTGGATTCGATTGATACGAACTTAAATTATTTTGGAGCTCAAGCCTGGACAATGGTTATGGCTCATAAGAATGAAAGTCCGATACTTTATGGACGGGATCTTATGCCATATGACATCAATCGAGATGTCATCGTGTTGTCTCACGATATATTAGATTATGGGATTGCAGTAGATGATCCAGAAGCTTTGATCGGTCAAGCGGTTGAAATTAATGGCTATATGTTTGAGATTATCGGAATTAAAGAGCCATTTGATTATTCGAATGAAGGTATCAACTTCGACCTTAGTTATAGCTGGGAGGATGCGATGTTATCGGTCATTCCACAAACCGCTTACAATTACTTAACAAACTCACGGCCAATTACGAGCTTGCGATTAAGTGTGGCAGATAACTATGATAAAAGCATGATAGCGAGTGATGTCATCGATAACTTGATGACCGCTTATCCTGATGATGAAGGTTATTTTGAAGAAGACCGTAGTGATGAAGAAATGGTAGAAAGTGTGAATGAATATATTAATTCAATTATGCTGTTCTTAATCGCAATTACGGCGATATCTCTATTTGTCGGCGGGATTGGTGTCATGAATATTATGTATGTGTCAGTAACAGAGCGGAAGAGGGAAATCGGTATTCGACGAGCAATTGGAGCGAAACCACGAATGATTCTTCTGCAGTTCTTACTTGAGGCAGCATTCATCACATTCTTAGGAGGGCTAGTAGGACTAGCACTTGGTTACGGCATCGCAAGTTTAATTGGTATGGTAATAGACATGC
>CAZLGI010000180.1:0-3380 GCA_964558995.1 uncultured Carnobacteriaceae bacterium
AGCGATTTTGTTACTTGCAACCAGTGAAAAGTAATTTAAGGCTCTAAAATAGGCTTCGGTGAATTCCAATGATTCTGGTGAACCATAATGAATTTGATTCATTGCAAGGGAGGTATGTAAGCCCATAGCGCCCAAACCAATCGTGTGATATAAATCGTTTCCTTTTTGAATGGTTGGGACTTCTTCAATAGCTGTTTGACTCGTAACGGTTGTTAAGCCTCTGACAGCAATTTCCACAGACTTGCCAAAATCAGGTGAATTGAGCATATTCATGATATTGGTTGACCCTAAGTTACAACTAATATCTGTTCCAATCGTGTCATAGGACAAGTCATTATTAAGCACAGAAGGTTCTTGTGGTTGGAAAATTTCACTACATAAGTTACTCATTATAATTTTCCCGTCAACTGGATTAGCCTTATTAACCGTGTCAATATTGACGATATAAGGGTAGCCTGATTCTTGTTGTAAACGAGAAATCTCTTGTTCAAGCTCACGCGCATTAATTTTTGTCTTTTTAATCGTTTCATTTAGGACCATCGCATCATACTCTTTGGTCAAGTCCACATAAGAGAATGGCATGCCGTATTCTCTTTCAACATCATAGGGGCTAAATAAATACATAGGTCGGTTTGTTTTTAATAACTCGTAATATTTATCTGGTACGACTAAACCGAGTGACAGTGTTTTTACACGGATTTTTTCATCAGCATTTTCTTTTTTAGTTGATAAAAAATCATAAATATCAGGGTGGAAGACACTTAAATAAACAGCACCTGCACCGTTTCGTTGGCCTAATTGATTACTATAACTAAAGCTGTCTTCTAGTAACTTCATGACAGGCACAACACCTGAAGACGCATTTTCAATCTTTTTAATCGGATCTCCTGCAGCACGAAGGTTAGATAAGTTAACACCAACTCCGCCGCCTTTGCGTGACAATTGCAAGGCAGAATTTACACCTCGACCAATTGACAGCATAGAGTCATCTAAATCGATCAGAAAACAAGAGACTAGCTCACCGCGTCTTTTCTTACCAGCATTTAGGAAGGTTGGGGTTGCGGGTTGGTACCTTTGGGTAATCATTTCTTCGGCTAAGTCCTCAGCTAGTCTTTTGTTCCCATTAGCTAAAAATAACGCATTAAAGGCGATTCGATCTTCATAACGCTCAAGGTATTTTTTGCCATCATTTGTCTTCATAGCGTACTGGGTATAAAATTTGTAGGCTCCCATAAAACTTTTGAAACGAAACTTATGGCTATAAATACGCTTGAATAATTGTTTAATGAAATGGAAATCAAATTGTTTATCGCTATTTTCTTTTTGTGGTGAATCAATTTTATAACTCAATAAAATTGATTCATCTAAATAATCCTCTTCAACTAAATAATCAAGCTTTTCTTCTAAACTATGGAAAAATACCGTGTTCATATTTATTTCTTCCAAAAAGTATGCCCGAGCAGCTTCTTTATCTTTATTTAATGGAATTTTACCATCAATAGGAATATTTAATTCGTTATTCAATTTGAAATAAGAAACACCTTTATTTTGTAGAATCGTTTGGTTTTTCAATTTATTTAACTCCTTTTCCAATAGAAGAACATCCTTTTTACTACCTTGAAACTCAAATTCATGTAGCACGGGTAGTTGGTACGTGTCTTTTAGATCATAGGCGGTAAAACAAAATAACTCTCCGAAATTTCGATTTCCTCCTGCAAATATACCTGCACAATAAGCTAAGTTTTGACTTGTTTCTAAAAAATCAATGATGGGGTCAGTCACTTCTTCAACATATGTTGGGACAACTAGAATATATGGCTCATTTACCTCGATGAAAGGATTGATTGGATCGATTTGGATAGCATCGAAGTGTGGTAATTTTTCAACGAATAGTTTTGTTTGTCCTGTGACAGAAAAATACGCAATTTTGGCCATCTATATCACAAGTTTTTCGAGACGATCAGGTTGGAAACCAGTAAAAGGCTCTTCACCGGTAATTGTGATGACCGGTAGCGTTTGAAAGCCTAATGCTCGGACCTCTTCTAAGAAGGCCTCGTTTTCATTAATATTCCGTTCCTCAAAAGGGATCGCTCGTTTGTCTAGATATTTCTTTGTGAACTGACAATGGGCACATCCTGGTTTACTATAAACAATGATTGCTTGTTTCATTCATTTTGCTCCTTTTAAATACAAAAAAACCGTTCATTTTGGAATGAACGGCAAAAAAACGATAGAGAATCTGCCTACGCAAATTCCCACCGTTTCTTATTTTTCATCCCCGAAAAATAGAAACTATAATTATTGGCAGGTCTCCTGACTCATGCTTCGTCCTACTATAGCCCTTCCCATAGTTTGATTTTATCAATCAAACATACAGTGGTTTGCTAGTTCGTCCACATTCACAGTTGCGGGGGCAGTTTCAGCTTTTACTGAATTCCCTTTTCAGACATAAAAATGTCACCAATAATCACGGTACTATATTTAGTGTTGTTTTTGTATTTTTGTGTATTTAGATACTACATATAGAAGTATAGCATAATGAGTGACAGATGCAACTTAAATCAAATTAAATATTTTTATTTTATAAAACGGAATCGCGCCTTTTTTACGAATCTTAATGGTAGGAGGCGAATGGGATGAAATTTTGGATTCAAGAAAATAAAAAAATACTATTTATCAGTTTAGTCCTGCTGCAATTGGCCGTGATTCTGTTTTTGGTGATGAGGAAATCTGATGGAAAAGAATTGAATGATGATCCGATTTTGGATGATTGGTTAGCCAGTGAGTACTCATCTGAAATGGTTCATTCGTCGAGCGAATCTGAATCAGAAAATCTGGTTTGGGTTGTAGATATTAAAGGGCAAGTCAAGTTACCAGGTGTTTATGAGGTGGACAAAGGGATGCGAATTCACGATGTCGTTCAACTAGCAGGTGGCGTGACGGATGAAGCTGACACCACTCAATTGAATTTTGCCCAAGTAGTTGAAGACCAGATGATGATTTATGTACCAGGAAAAGAAGAGGGTGGCGGCATTATTCCGATTGTTCAATCGCCTCAACAAACTGATTCAGAGAAATTAATCAATATTAATACCGCGGATTTAAGCAAGTTTCAAGAACTAAACGGCATTGGCGAGAAAAAAGCTCAAGCGATTATTCAATACAGAACCGATCATGGTAGTTTTCAAACAATTGAAGGGTTAATGGATGTCAGTGGAATTGGCCAAAAGATTTTTGATGCAATTAAAGATGCGATTACCGTTTCAAATTAGCGGATACCGTTTGGGAAAAATGACTGGAAAAGCTTCTTTTTTAGTGTATGATGAACATTAAAAGGAGTGAGTCATGCATGCAGGAAAGAATACCTTGGAATCAATATT
>CAZLGI010000181.1:0-3373 GCA_964558995.1 uncultured Carnobacteriaceae bacterium
CCCTGGTGGAATTATTGGTAACATCATTGCTGGATTTATTGGTTCTTGGTTAGGTACTACCCTAATAGGAGAATTTGGACCAGAAGTTGGTGGATTCTATATAGTACCCGCATTGATAGGTGCCGTTATTTTAATTTTCATCGTTTCATTAATACTCCGGAACATGGGATCAAAAAGAGCATAACTTTAATATTTCTGAGAAACGGAAATTCCGTTTCTCTTTTTTATTTTAAAGCAAAAAAAGAGAGACTGAGTTCCTTCAGTCTCTTTGTTTTTTGGATATAAGTGATATTATATTTTAACTACGTTTGCAGCTTGTGGGCCACGGTCTCCATCAACGATGTCAAATTCAACAGCTTGTCCTTCTTCAAGAGTCTTGAAGCCGTCTCCTTCGATTGCTGAGAAGTGTACGAATACGTCGTCTCCACCTTCTACCTCAATAAATCCAAAACCTTTTTCACCATTAAACCACTTTACATTACCTTGATGCATATTCTGTAGTACCTCCAAATATTATATTCTAGTAATCTATGCCATATAAATATAAACTTATACTTTCAAATTACTATATTAAGTATAAAGAATTTCATTATAAAATGCAAGCTATTTTATACAAACGTTTTCATTTCCTTCAAAATATTCAATTAATTAATCCTTTGATTCATTCTTTTACGAAATAATGGATTATTAGCTGTGACGGCTCTTGATAATCCCAGATCAACATCCGGGTAATTCTGCTATTGATTTGTGTGAATGAGTTTTTTATGGAGTTTGTCCCATTCTAGGCAAAACAGAACGAACTCCTAACTTTTAATTTTGATGCGGATTAAAACCCATGAAAAAAAGGCACATGATTTCTCATGCACCTCATTTTTTCACAAATTCTTATTACTCTTCTTCAGAAAGTAAAGCTTCTGGGAATGTGTTTATAACAATATCAGCGCAACGTTCACATAATGTTGGTGCAGCTTCAATTGTTCCAACTTCAGGTTTGATAGCACGACAACGTTCGCATGTCTCTCCTTCAGCGTGTGTGACTACAACGCGTATACCTGGGAATTGCAAGCCAGCTTTATCGTCATTGTTGTCATCTTCTTCAACAATATCCATTTGAGATACGATGAAGAGTTGTGCCAAGTCTGTATCAATTGAGTCAAAGAGTGCTTTAACATCTTCTGATACGTGAAGGCTTAAGTGAGCTTCAAATGATTTACCAATTATTTTTTCGTTACGTGCTTCTTCCAGTGCTTTAAGAACATAATCACGTAAGTCCATAAAGGCAGCCCATTTTTCTAAAATCTCATCTTTATCATCTGCAAATTCAACTTCTGGGAAGTCTGCTAATTGTGCAAATTCTTCTTCCTCTTTGACATATTGCCAAATTTCTTCAGTTGTATGTGGGATGATTGGTGTTAATAATTTTGTCATGCTTACTAATGCATCATAGAAAACAGTTTGCATCGCACGACGAACTGGATTGTCTTCACTTTCGATGTAAACAACATCTTTCGCATGGTTTAAGTAAAATGCTGACAATTCTACCGTACAGAAATTCATAATTGTTTGGTAGATTGTTGAGAAATTATACTCTTCGTATGCCTTTAGACATGTTTCAATCACTTCATTCAGACGAACTGAAATATACTTATCAACTGAGCGTAATGATTCGTAAGGAACACGGTGCTCTGCTGGGTTGAAGTCTTCAGTATTTCCAATCAAGAAACGAATTGTGTTTCTGATTTTTCTGTAAGTTTCAGAAACTTGTTTTAGGATATCTTCACTCACACGTACATCTGACTCTGAGTCTACACTTGAGACCCATAGTCGAATAATGTCTGCACCTCTGTTTTTGATAACTTTTTCAGGCAGAACAGTGTTACCTAAAGATTTACTCATCTTACGTCCTTCGCCGTCTAAAACGAAGCCTTGAGATAAGACGCTCTTATAAGGTGCCACGCCGTTTACAGCTACACTCGTTGTTAAGCTCGAGTTGAACCAGCCACGGTATTGGTCTGACCCTTCTAAGTACATGTCTGCAGGGAATGTGAGGTTATCACGTTTCTGTAAAACGGCTTCATGTGATGAACCTGAGTCAAACCATACATCCATGATGTCAGTTTCTTTTGTAAATGTACCATTTGGACTTCCAGGATGCGTGTAGCCTTCTGGTAATAAGTCTTTTGCATCTCTTTCGAACCAAACGTTTGAACCGTGCTCGCCTACTAGGTTGGCAACATGGTCAATTGTTTCTGGTGTGATAATCGCTTCGCCGTTTTCTGCATAGAAAATTGGCAGTGGAACACCCCACACACGTTGTCTTGAGATTACCCAATCGCCACGGTCACGAACCATGTTATGAATACGAACTTTACCAGATGGATGCAACCAATCAACTTTTTCAATTTCGTCTAAAATATCTTGACGGAATTTATCGATTGATGCGAACCATTGTGGTGTTGCTCGGAAAATAACAGGTTTCTTCGTACGCCAGTCATGTGGGTAGCTATGTGTAATAAAGCCAAGTTTCAATAAGTGGCCTTTTTCTTCTAGTAATTCAGTGATAATTGAATTTCCTTTATCATAGAAAATGCCTTCTAAACCTGGTGCTTCGTCTGTGAAGCAACCCCGGTCGTCAACTGGTGAAAGAACGTCTAAACCATATTTATGTCCAATGATATAGTCATCGTCACCATGCCCAGGTGCTGTATGAACAAGTCCTGTACCTGCATCTAATGTAACGTGATCGCCTACCATTAATAGTGATTCACGGTCATAGAATGGGTGTTGAGCTGTCATGCGATCCATTTCAGAACCCTTTAGTTCTTGTAGGACTTTAACATCTTCCCAACCAATTTCTTCTTGAACTGTTGCAAGTAAATCTTCTGCAACAACAAATTTTCTGCCGTCTGCTTCGATGACAACATATTTGTAATCGCCGTGAACAGTGATACCTAAGTTAGAAGGCAATGTCCATGGAGTTGTTGTCCAAATAACGAAAGAAGTATCATTATCTAATACTCCTTTACCATCTTTAACTGGGAAAGAAACATAAATAGATGCAGATCTAACATCTTTATATTCGATTTCTGCTTCAGCAAGTGATGATTCACTTGATGGAGACCAGTGGATTGGTTTCAAGCCTTTATAGATATAATCTTTTTCAGCCATTTTCCCAAAAACGCGAATTTCTGCTTCTTCGTAGTCCGGTGTTAGGGTCACGTATGGATTATCCCATTCGCCTGCAATTCCTAAACGTTTGAAAACAGAACGTTGGCTATTAATTTGTTTCCAAGCGTAGTCTTCACACATTTTACGGAATTCAGCCAAGCTCATTTCTTTACGATTAACGCCTGTATTAGTCAAAGCTTGTTCA
>CAZLGI010000182.1:0-3370 GCA_964558995.1 uncultured Carnobacteriaceae bacterium
TTGATGACGCTGACATGAAGGAATTGGAAGCGATGGATGACGTTTGGGAGAAATAGTTTTTTCGGGTCCTGCATTATGATGGTGTGAGATCTTTTTTGTCTCATAGCAATATTAAATAAAATCAGCCACTCACCTAAGCGAGTGGCTGATTTTTATTTGCTTAATTTTAACGGTCAACGCGTGCGTCGTGTGTCATGATGCGTTCTGTTTCTTCGATCGTGAATGGACACGCATCTCCGTAAACTGAGTGCTTCAAGACAGAGAATGCTGTTGCGAAGCCGATTGTGTATTCTGCGCCTTTGTCAGCCAGAATTCCGTGAAGAACCCCTGCTGCGAATGCGTCTCCGCCTCCGATACGGTCAACAATGTCATCCATGTTATAAACTTTTGAATAAGTTGTTTTGCCGTTTTGCCAGAATGTTCCTTGCAATTTGTTGTGCGTTGAAGAAATAACTTCACGCAATGTTGAGTACATGATTTCGATGTTCGGGTACATTTTTTTGATTTCAGTGTAGTAGTAACCTAACTCGTCTTCAACGTTTTCGTCTGCTTCTTTGATGCCTAAGAAATTAATGGCATCCAATTTACCAGCTGACAAGTAGTTAACGTATGGAAGAACCTTTTTCAAAAATGCGCTCGCTTCTTCTACTGTCCACAATTTCGCACGGTAGTTAACGTCGTAATTAACTTTGATTCCTTTTGCGTTTGCGCGTTTTACTAGTTCAAATGTCAATTCACGAGCATCTTCAGAAAGTGCTGCTGTGATTCCTGTGATGTGTAGCAATGTTTTGCCTTCTAACAAAGCATCCATATCAACTTCATTCAATTTCATTTGTGAAATTGCTGAGTTTGCACGGTCATAAATAACAGTTGTAGGACGTGCTCCGATTCCTGTCTCCAAGAAGTAAGAACCTAAACGTTCGCCACCAAAAATAACTGTGCTTGCATCCACGCCATATTTCCCAACGTGCTTGATTGCTGCACGGCTTAATTTATTATCAGGAACTTTCGTGAAATAAGTTGTTTTATGGTTAAGGTTGCTTAAGTTTACCGCAACGTTTGCTTCTGCTCCACCGTAATGAAGATTTAAGTTGGTAGTATCAAAATAGTGTTTACCTTTTTCAGTTGATAAACGCATTAATGTTTCGCCGACACATAAAATATTTTCGTTCATTCTCGACCCTCATTCTTTTATTATATTTAGAAAAACTGATTGTTTCTATTGTTTACGATTACATTTCCCTTTTTTTAATAAAAACTTTCCAAATAGGAAATTCATTATTCAAATGGGAAATCTTACTCTTATTATAAAACAGAAAGCGTTATAGAACAAGCCCCCATTTTTTATAGATATAAATGGAGTCTTGTCAATTTTTTAAGTATTTCTTCGCGTGATTCTAAAATTAATTTTATTAAATGATTTTCCAGTTCCGGTGTGCGTCGGTAAGCTGGCAGACTGACGCTGAAGGCACCGTAATTAACTCCCTCGTATGACAGCGTAGTCCCAATACAAAAGACTTCGATTTGCTCTTCGCTGTTATCAATCGCATAACCTTGCTGACGAATGTTGGCTAGTTCTTTTTTTAAAGCAGCCGCATCCGTAATCGTATTGGCTGTAAAAGGAATTAGTGGCACGCGGTTCAAATAACCGTCAATGTCCTCCGAGCTGTTTTCGGCAAGAATCGCTTTCCCCATGGCTGATGCATACATCGGCTTAGAAAAGCCAATTTTAGAAGTCGTCACGACAATTGGCCGCTTTGATTCCAATTTATTGACGTACAGAATTTTATCCCCTTCTCTAACTGATAGGTGGACGGTTTCGTCTAATTCGGCATGTAATTTTTTCAAAGTTGGGTGAGCGATTTTCGAAATATCCAAATCCGATAAATATTGATTCGCGAACTTCACCAAGGCACTCCCTAGTCGGTAAGTTTTCGTGGCGTTGTCGCGAGTGACATAATCCATTAATTCCAGCGTACCCAATATTTTTGATACGGTTGAATTGGTCATATCGGTTTCCTTGGCAATGATGTGCAGTGGTTGCCCTACCTCACTGCTCGCCAAAAAATTAAGTATTGCGTCTGCTTTCAGCAAAACAGTTCCATAAGGCTTTGCTTCAGTCATAAATTATTTCTCCATTCTAACGATATTTTTCTCTTCTTCTATTATAAGTGAACTTTCTACTTTGGGGAAATATTGCTTTTTTAAGCAGTGGATTTGTGAGATACTAAGACTCGTGATTCAAAATCGGAGGTAGAACATGTTATACATTAAAGATGCAATTTTACATATTTTTGACTTAAATACAAATGAACCGATTTACTCCTTTGCTGGCTTGGATATTGAGGAAAAATTCACCCTCGATTATATTCACGCTATGATTGCCAAGGTCGAGGATTCGGATAATATGAAGAACGGTCAATTTGCTGCTGACCATACGATTGTTTCGATTTTCAAAAAAACTGAAACTGATTTTATTGAAGGGACAAGAGCCCTATCTGAAAAATTCTATCAAATTACAAAGTTAAATCCAGAGATTCCGCCGGCGGATTTACTATTTGTTTCCTTTACACTGGATGATGTTCCAAGGCTTGGGCTATTCAAATTGAATTACTCCGACAGCATTACCCACCACATTTCTTATGAGACCGATACACTGACGAATCAGCTGATCGTGAATCGCTCGATTTTGCCTAGTGCGCGTCAGGCGATCAACGAAGGCATGGTGTTGAATTTGACGGATATGAGCTACCATGTGATTGAGAAAAAACACATGATTACTGAACTTGCTGAGCGAGTGTTTTATTTTACCGAGATGTTCTTGGAAAATAAACCCCAGCCGAGCCTGAAAGAAAATATCACTATGATCAAAAAAGCTGTTCAGAAAACAAGTAAAGCTTTTAACGATGAAGAATTCCAAGTGCTGGCCGACACGAAAGAAGCAATTGTTCATAGTATGGAAGAGGAAAATGTCATTGATCACCGTCTCATTGCTGATTCCCTTTTCGGCGATAATTTCGAAAAGAAAGAAAAATTCTTCGCTGAAGTGGATGATCTTGGTTATGTTGACGGTTCGCCAGCAGAAGTTGCCCTTGCTGGACCAAAATATTCTAAGCAAAAACTGCGCTTGAATAATGGGATTGATATTAGTATTCCCCTGGAGCTTTATAAAAATCCAGATGTGGTTGAATTCATAAATAATCCAGATGGTACAACTTCTGTGATGATTAAGAATATTGAGAAGATTAAGAATATGTTTTAAGTTTTGGATAAAAGAAGTAGGCGCTTGTTTTTCGAGCCCTACTTTTTTTGTGGTTATTTTGAAGTGATTTGCGATTTCAGAGGTGAACACTTCCGACTTCGGGAGAAA
>CAZLGI010000183.1:0-3304 GCA_964558995.1 uncultured Carnobacteriaceae bacterium
TGTCGTGCGTTCCCATTCTTCCGACGTGGAAAATTTGTAGAATCGCTTTTGTATCTTTTTCATGAATGGTAGCCGCAAGTTTCTTCAAGTTTTCGATATTATCATCCGAAGCAATACTTAAAG
Source organism: uncultured Carnobacteriaceae bacterium (assembly GCA_964558995.1). Lineage (GTDB taxonomy): Bacteria > Bacillota > Bacilli > Lactobacillales > Aerococcaceae > Jeotgalibaca. The sequence goes on from CAZLGI010000183.1 coordinate 124, forward strand.
AGCCGGAAAATCGTCCATTCTCTAATACATGGGCACATGCTGTAATCACAGCACCCAAACCTTCTGATCGTCTTGCGTAATAATTTAATTCGTCAGTCGTCACCATGCCATTTACAAAGGCAGAATTTGTTGTCATCGGAGCCATCATTAAACGATTTGCAATCGTGGCACCATTTGGAAAAGTAAATGATTCAAAAAGCGTGTCTTGTTTTAAGTTCATGGTTATCTCCTTACGTTTTATTTTCTGGCCAAAACGATCGTCAAAAAGCGACACGTTTTACTTTTCACGTTAAAACCTGTCGCCTTCTGCCTCGTCCCAATTTACTCAGTTATGCCAAAATCTAATTTATATTCATTTCCTTCAGTATCTTTGTAAGCATAAGTGATGCCTTCACGTAAGTATTTATCTTTATCGTAACCAGGTACGTCATTACGTGAAATACTGATACCATATTCATCGACTGCAATAACAGCCGTATTTTTCGGAAGCGTTAATGGTAAACGGCCGCTTGGTTTGTGATTGCCGATTAAGACTTCCAATTGCGCCTTAACATCAGTATCATAGCCTGCAATTAAACCATCTACTTTTGGTTCAACGTTGCCTAAAATCCACGGTAATTTAATATTCACACTCGCAACAACTTTCTTGCCTGCTACGCGCATGTCTTCCGCGATGCGTTCGAAACGACCAAAGTTTGATACAGTTGTTTCCTTGTACGTATCGCCATTCAATGCAATGTTTTCCTTGTCTTCGCAAAGCTCTAGCTCTAGAAGTCCAGGTGTTGGATTGAAGTAATCGCCACTTTCTGGATAAATAAAGACAATCGCTGTATCAGCATCTTTATAATCTTCTTCTAAGGACATACCTAACTTATCGGCTGCTTCACGAATATTTTTAGTGATTTTTTCAGCTTTCTCACTATCTTTATGGAATGCTTCGATATAAACTTTTTCTTTGTTCACTGGTAGAGCGTCGTTATTTTTCAATAAGGTGACAGATTTCAAGTGTGTGTCATATGCTTTTTCTTTTGATTTTAGGCGAACTTCCTTTGCCTTAGCGACATCAGCATACGTTTTTTCATCGAATAAACCAAGGTCAAACATTTCTGTCAAAAGACGAATGTTCGCTTCATCGATTCGTTGCGGTGCGATGAAGTTTTTGTCGATTGCAGCTTTCAAACTTTCAACATCGTTGGTTGCACCGATAATGTCAGTTCCTGCGTTTACTGCCTTAGCGAAACGAACAGGTACACTCGCATCTTCCACGCCCCAAGCTGTGTTGTCAGTGATACCAGAGTCCGAGTTGATGTAGCCTTTGAAACCTAACTTATCACGTAAAATATCGTTCAACATGTATTCGTTAAAGGCCATTCCCACTTCTTCAAATGGTACAATTTCTCCATCAATCATTTGATAATGACTTTTCTCAATGCTTGGTGCAGAGTAGTAAGGCATCATCGAACTTGGGTTTTCTTTCACTGCTTCGATGAATGGTGGCAAGTGATAGTTTTCTAAACTACCTGGTGTTCGGTAAACGTTCCACTTTCCTTCTTTATAATGTGGGTCAAAGCCGTTTTCACGGGGACCGCCGCCTGGGAAATGTTTGACTGTCGTCGCAATCGAATCATTTCCTAGTGTTTCACCTTGGAAACCACGAATGATCCGTTTAATAATTTCACCCGTCAGTTTTGGATCTTCACCGAATGTCCCGTAAGTTCGCTGCCATCTTGGATCAGTTACAACGTCTGCCATGTACATATAACCTTTTCTTAGTCCTGCTGCCAGCCACTCTTCACGACCAGCTTTGGCAAATTCTTCTATTATGGTAAAGTCACTCTCGCCTCTAATAGCTGCCGCAATTCCTAACGTTCCTGGATAAAGTGAGAAGCTGCCTGCTGATTTATCGCCATCAATGGTTAAATCGCTATTTTCATTACGTGAGTTCGATGCAACAATTGCCGGGATTCCTAAACGTGTTCCCTCAGCCACTTCGTTGACTGCGTTCACCCATTCTGCAATATCCTCGCCAGGCATATAGTCACGTAAAATAAAGTGACGCAATTTCAAGCGTTCAATTGTTTCAGTTGCTGGGTATTTATCGCGACGTTTCATTGGTGAGCCGTCTGCTTTTTCAAATTCTTCGTCAAGAACTTTCGTGTTGTCGCCTTCTGTTTTTGCTTTCCCCATTTTCATTTGGTTAATGAGCATCATGCCTACTTTTTCGCCGGTTGTCATTTGGGAAACTAGATCTTTTGCTCGTTCCTCACTGGACAAACGCCAATCTTCATAAGCATCCAACTTACCATTATCGTTTAGATCTTTGAATTGGAAACCATCTACCTCGATAATCGTTTTACTTCTTACTGTCAACTTTGGTTGCTTCATATTAATTTCCCCTTTCATCACACATATACTTCTATTATAGGTACTTTATCACGATTTTGAAAGGTCTCTTCTTCAATATTCTTTTTGTAAAATAGTTGTTATTAATTTACTTTTGTTTTGTGCTTTGTTATTCTTTTTTTATAGGTGGTTGTGTTATTAAATTGCCCCCAATTTTGTAAGAAGGAGGACCAGTACGTTTAGTGTCAAACTAAAAACTATTGGAGGACAGTTATGAAAAAATTACTAAAATTATTTTTTCCCGCTTTGTCGCTTGTGATTTTTGCGACTTTATTATGGGCGATGTTGTTAGAATGGACACCAGGTTCAGCGACTACGATGCTTTCATTCGGAAGTGGTCTTCTCGCATATTCGGTCATGTTAACCCTCGTCATTATCTCGGTACGGCCAAAAGTAATCGAAAAGCACGTCGGTTTACCCGATATGTATGCGGTTCATGGATGGATGGCTATGACAATGGCAGTTGCGATTATTATTCATGTCTTTAACCAATGGAATGGTTTTGAAAATATTTTCTCAGGTCATTTGTCTAATATTTCTCTAACTGGATTTATTGCTATTATTTCTTTAATTGTTGTGATGTTAACCGGGATTTTTGTCCTGTCGAACGTATTCATCCAACGATCAAAAAATCTGATGCGGTTGAAAGAAAATTACTTTAAACGCGAACGTCATTTGTGGTTACATCGTTTAGCTCTCGTTAGTATTGTCGCGATTTATTTTCACATGTTCTTTTTAGGCTTTCTGTCATCGAACACGACTTACATGACTCTTTTAA
>CAZLGI010000184.1:0-3281 GCA_964558995.1 uncultured Carnobacteriaceae bacterium
TATTAGTTAGCCAGGAAGTTGATCAAGACTTGTATCACCGTCAAATTGACATGTTAATGGAAGACTTTGCACCAGTCATGCGTAAGTTCACCACTCACCTAAAAGAAGAGAATGGCCTAGACACCATGCATTACGCTGACCTAAAAATCGATTTAGATCCTGATTTTTCACCAGAAGTCACAATTGAAGAAACACAAGAAATGGTGAAAGATGCTTTAGCGCCATTAGGGGAAGACTATGTGAATTTAATTTTGCGTTCATATCCAGAGCGTTGGGTAGACTTTTCACAAAATATTGGAAAACGTTCGGGAGCATTTTGTTCGACGACTTACCGAAATCATCCGTATATTCTGATGTCTTGGGCAGGCCAGTTAGCGGATGTTTACACTTTATTCCATGAATTAGGTCATGCAGGACAAGGGATTATGACGAACGAAGCAAATTCACTGCTTGGGGCGAGAGCATCGCTTTATACAATTGAAGCACCGTCTACCTTCCATGAACTGTTATTGACCGATGACTTAAAAGAGAAGAGCAGCGAACCACGTATGGAACGTTCTGCTTTGTCGAAAATGATTTCGAAAACTTACTTCCATAACTTCGTCACGCATTTACTAGAAGCTGCCTATCAACGTGACGTTTATCGTTTAATTGATGCTGGTGGAAGCTTCAACGCAGACAAACTGAGTGAATTAAAATTGCAAGTGCTCCAAGATTTCTGGGGAGATGCGGTTGAATTAGAAGCAGGAGCAGAGCTGACGTGGATGCGTCAAATTCACTATTACATGGGACTTTACCCATACACCTATTCAGCGGGGCTGACAATTGCAACCCAAGCATTCCTGAAAATGAAAGAAGAAGGGCAACCAGCAGTCGATCGTTGGTTAGAATTCTTAAAACTAGGTGGAACGCTAATTCCAGCAGATGCAGCTAAGGTTGCGGGCGTGGATGTGACAACTGACAAACCATTGCGTGATACGATTCAGTATTTGGATGAATCAGTAGACCAAATAATTGCATTAAGTAAGCAAATTCAAGCATAATGAAGACATAGAATGTAGAAAAGAAGGGATAATATGACAAGCGTTTTAGATCAACTGCATAAAAAATTGGAAGAGAAAGAAGCACGAATGATTGAGATTCGTCGCTATTTACACGAGAATCCGGAGTTATCGTTTGAAGAAACGGAAACGGCCAAATACATTGCGGATTTTTATGCTGACAAAGATGTCGAAATCCAAACTGGTTTTGGTGGCGGACATGGGATTGTTGTCGATATCAAAGGTGGAAAGGAAGGGCCAAGCTTAGCGATTCGTGCTGACTTTGATGCCTTGCCAATTCAGGAAGAAACAGATTTACCTTTCGCATCCAAAAATCCTGGTGTGATGCATGCTTGTGGACATGATGCTCACACAGCTTACATGCTTATTTTGACCGAAAGTTTGATTGAGCTAAAAGACCAATTACCTGGCAGCATTCGAATTCTGCACCAACCAGCTGAAGAAGTTCCGCCTGGTGGAGCAATTGGGATGGTGAAAGCTGGTTGTTTGGATGGTATTGACCATGTACTTGGGATTCACGTGATGAGTTTAATGGAAACTGGCTCAGTGCATTACCATGCTGGACCAACTCAAACTGGACGTGCCACTTTCAAAGTGACCTTCCAAGGTCGAGGCGGACACGGCTCGTCGCCGCATACAGCTAACGATGCAATCGTAGCAGCGGCACAATTTGTCACAGCGGTTCAAACAATCGTTAGTCGTCGAATCAATCCATTTGATACGGCAACGGTCACGATTGGTTCCTTTGATGGAAAAGGATCTGCCAATGTTATTAAAGATGCCGTCACCTTAGAAGGGGATGTGCGTGTGATGGATGAGAGCTCGCGTAAGATTGTCGAGAAAGAATTCCGCCAATTAGTGGATGGCATTTGTACTGCTTTTGGAATAGAATACGACCTTCATTATGCCAACGACTATCCAGTTTTAATGAATGACGAAGCTCTGACAAATATGGTAGCGAAAGCAGTTAAAGAAGCCAATATTCCAGAAGTCACCGCTGTAGTTGATAGCGGCCCGGAAACAGCTTCAGAAGACTTTGCCTATTATGCAGCTGAACGTCCAAGTAGTTTCTTCTACGTCGGAGCTCATAACGAGGGTACGCCAAAATTCCCACACCACCACCCTAAATTCATGATCGATGAAGGAAGTTTGATGGTTGCGGCCAAAGCAATGAGCGCCGCGGTCGTACATTATTTGGAAAAAGGCGTAAAATAATACTAAAAATAAAATGAGGCAGTCTCAAAAGAGACACCTCATTTTTTTATCGAAATTTATTTAATTGAAGCTTCTAATCCTTGCTGATAGAAAGCTGCTTTATCTTCTTCAGGAACCATGCTCCCGCCAGTTCCCCAAGCAATATGAGTAGCTTGTGCCATTTTATCGGTTAAACCTTTGTCAGCTAAATAAGCTTGGCCAGCTTCTGTACTTGTTAAGTAAGCTGCACCTGGAAGGCCTGCTAAAGCTGCAGGTTCTAAGTGAATGCCAGTCGTATCAACCATTTTTGCCAACCAATACATCGCTTCTTCTTCTTGCAGCGTATAGCCACCGTCGAAATAATTTTGCATCAGTTTCGCAACTAAGCCAGATGTACGTGGCACAGCCAAACCGTCCATCACCGTTTTTGGTTCGATGCCGTAATCTTGAACCGTCACACCGTCAAGTTTCCCAGTCACAAGTCCCAATAACATTGAAGGCATGTGTGCTGGTTCAGCGAAGAAACAGTGAACGTTCTCGCCAAAGTGTTGCTTCAAGCCAAACGTAATTCCACCCGGACTACCGCCAATACCACATGGTAAATAAACAAATAGTGGATGGTCTTCATCAACTTTAATAGCCATTTCATCTAATTGACGCTTCATCCGATTTCCTGCTACCGTGTAACCTAAGAACAAATCGGCAGAATGCTCATCATCAACGAAGTAACACATTGGATCAGCTTCAGCTTGTGCACGGCCATTTTCAACCGCTTTGGTGAAGTTTGTGTTGTGTTCAATGACATTCACACCGTGAGTACGCAACATATCTTTCTTCCATTGCTTCGCCTCAACCGACATATGAACGGTCACATCAAATCCAAGACGCGCACCCACCACACCAACACTAATACCTAAATTCCCAGTCGTTCCAACCATAATGCGATGTTTTTCGAAAAAGGCTTTGAATTCATCACTGGCAAAAATCCTATAGTCTTCGTCAATATTTTTCAATAAACCACTCTCT
>CAZLGI010000185.1:0-3260 GCA_964558995.1 uncultured Carnobacteriaceae bacterium
TCCCCCTTAAAAATTTGCAACTTATTAATAGAAGCGAATTCTTTCTGAAGCCATTTTCCATACCCGTAGATTTCTATCTTTTCAATCTTCATTGTTCTTCTTCACCTTCTTCGAATGCAATGTCTGACATTAGGATACTTTCTGCCGCATCAATGATTGCTTGTTTTAATTGTTGGTCTTGCTCTAATTCATTAAAGCGACTGCGAATAATTGAATGCTTGAATAAATCCTGTAAGGCATCTTGATAACGCTCATCTTCGTTTAATTCAGCTTTACCCTTCACAAAACTTGCTTGCATATCTGCGTCATAAGAAAATAATAATTGATCCTTTTTTGGTAATAAAGCTAAATGATATAAATAAACAAACGGCTGGCGGTCCGTTTGGTTAATGCCTTCGAGTAAATCACCACTTTGAATTCGCGTCATCAGGTCTTTACTAAGTCCTTCGTAATCTGAAAATTGCACGGACAGAAGAATATCTACCGTTTCATCCGACACAGTCTCCATTTCCTTTTCAACTTTCGCGAATAAGTCACTCAAGTGTGAAACGCCTTCCAGCGACACGGTTCGTTCTAACCAAATAATCGGCGCAGTTGGAAAAAATTCGATTTCACTTGCTGAACCTTTTTCCAGTGTAACTAAATAAGCGCCCTTTTCACCAACTTCATTCGGGTTTCTCCCTTGGATATTTCCCGAATATAAGATTGGCGGTTCGGAGTGCAAAGTAGAACGCTTGTGGATATGACCTAACGCCCAATAATCGTATTGGCGAGTTAGTAAATCATCGATGGAAAAAGGTGCATAAGCGGCTTCTTCGGATTTGGATCCGTCTAAATAACCGTGCAACATGCCAAGATGATAATCTGCCGATTGCTTTCGATTTGGGTATTGATTAATCATGCGTTCCTTCACCCAACGTGTCAGGTAGCTAAAACCCGTAATTGCGACCTTTTCTTGATCTTTTGTCATCATTTCGTGAGTTTCTGGCTCAATACCAAAGATCGTTACGTTGTTTGGCATTTGGATACGCAAAGATTCTCTTCCCATAAAATCATGATTACCGTGAGAAAGAAAAACTGGTATCTGATGCTGCTCGAGTTTTTTCATCTGATCGCGGAAAAAAGCTTGTGCTTTAACACTTTGGTTTTCCTCGTCGTAAATATCTCCGCTAATTAATACGAAATCCACTTGCTTGTTTATGGCGGTCTCTATAATATTTTGAAAAGAATGGAAACCAGCTTGATAGACTTGTTCGAATAAATCAGGATGTAAGGCTTGCAAACCCTTGAAGGGACTATCTAAATGTAAATCTGCAGTATGAATAAATCGTATCATTTAGTCTGTCTTCCTTTCGTTACTAACATAATAATTATTTGTATAAATACTACCTCTATTATACGACAAGTTGTCTCCGTAAGCAAACGTACGTTCTGTATTTTTCGATGTTTTTCAACAAAAAAAGCCTTGCTTGAAGGCAGAGCTGGCATAGACCAGCCTTGCATCTTCAAACAAAGCTTATTAAACTCAAATGATTACTCTTGCTCTTCAGTAGGAGCGACATTTGCGTACATTTCTTGTAATGGTTTTACGATGATTTTGTTGATGTCTTCAATCAGAGTGCTCAATTGTTGCTCTGTTGTCATCATTTTTTGAATGAATTCGTTTGTCGTAGCACGGCCTGCGATGTCTTGAGCTTTTTCAATATACTCGTCCGTCAAACCTTCACCACTCATTTGCTTAGCTTGGATTTCTTGTTGCATTGCTGTAAATTCTGTAAACAGTGTTGAAGCTTCCTCGTCAGCTTGTACCTCTTCATATGCTTTCTTCAATTCAAGAAAAGCTGGCTCATCGCGAAGTGTTTTTTCTAAATCATAGGCAATATCATAAATATTTGTCATCATTTCATCCCTTTACTATTTGCTCTTTTCATCATAACATTTCATTTAATTTATTACCAGAAATAATGAAATACTTCTAATAATGGCGGTGGAACGTTGTTTTTGGTTTGGAGGATTGAGATTCCTTTAGAAGTGATTGAGTATTAATTTAACGTGACTTCTCTTAAGCTACCAAAAAAGCTACGACCCTTTTCAAAAAAAGGATCGCAGCTTTTAGATTTATTATTCTAAACCAGATTCATCTGCCAATTTATCAAAATCAGCTTCGTTTACATCAGTTAATACCGCAATCCAGTTTTTGTCTAAATCTGTGCTATTCAAGTATTCTGGGTTATCTTCTAAGGTTTCGTTGTATGAAACAACTTTACCTGCTAATGGAGATGGCACGCTTGATACTGCTTTGGAAGCTTCAATTGAAACTAAGACGGTATCAGTTGTTACGATTTCTTCTGTTGCTAAATTGACAAAGCCAACCTCACCAAATTCGTCTTGTCCTTTGTCAGATAAGCCTATTTTATATTGATCGTTCGTTTTTTCGATGTAAAAACCATTTTCAGTAAATTTCATTATGACAACTCTCCTATCTCTATTCTGTTCACTTCTAAAGATATCAAACTATCGGCAAACAATCAATTAAACAATCCATCAAGCCAATCTTTGAATTCTGAAGCTTTTTCGCCAACGTTTTGGCCAAAGTCGTTCAAGCCATCCATAATCCCATCGAGGCGTTCTGACCATGTTGTAGATGATTCTCCATCATTGCTGTCAAAATTATCACCTGCATTTGCGACGGCAAATTCAGTTTGTGGGCTGACGCTTAATAGATTTCCTAGTTCAGCACTGAAAAGATTGTAGAACATCATTCCTAAATTACTTACGTTATGCATATCGGTCGAATGGTCAAAGCCAACCCATGTTGCAACACTTATATCTGGTGTATAAGCAATCATCCATTTTGTACGATCGTATGTGCCATTTTCCCCAATTGCTTCAGACGTTCCAGTTTTACCCGCAACTAGCATGCCGTTGTATGGATGTGCCCCGTAACCTGTTCCACCCGGTAAATAAACATCCATCAACATACTCGTCATTTCATCTGCTACTTCTTGAGAAATAATACGCTTCGTTATTGGTTTAGTATTATCAACCACTATCGCACCTGTCGCATCCACGATTTTTGTTATAAAGCGTGGTTTTGCTTGGACGCCTTTATTCGCGAAAGTTGCATACGCACTCGACATTTGTAGAGGTGACACACCGTCCATACTTCCTAAGGCGATAGCGCCTAACTCAGCATCTTCCTCCCGAACAGGAATATGAAATTCTTCTAGTTGTTTAATCCCTTTGTCGATTCCCAGTTC
>CAZLGI010000186.1:0-3254 GCA_964558995.1 uncultured Carnobacteriaceae bacterium
TTTGAACTTCGGAGGATTTTTTGATTGGTGACGAGAAAATTGTCCCTATTATTCTGAATAAGGACATATTTCCCAGAAAATCACTAAATTTGTCCCTATTATTCCTATTAAGGACAAAATAACCCCAACAATAAAAAAGAGAAGCCACGGATTTCTCCAAGGCTTCTCTTATCATTTTCTAGTCTTGATCAATAAACAAATCAATCAATTCAATCGAGTACTTATCTTTTTGGATGACTTTGAAGAGGCAGTTGCCGTAGTGGACGTCTTCGCCGACTTTAATGTCGTATTTTTCATTTAACACCCAGCCGCCGATTGTATCGACATTTTCTTCTTCAATATTCAAACCAAAAGTATCATTAACTTCATCGATTAACATACGCGCATTGATGCGGTAATGGTTCTGGCTCAATTTGAAATAGTCAGCAATTTCTTCAGTCTCAAAGTCATCAGAAATATCCCCAACAATCTCTTCAATGATGTCTTCCATGGAAACAAGGCCACTTGTACCACCATACTCATCAATTAACACCGCAAGTTGATTACGATCTTTTTGCATTTTTACTAAAAGGGTCTTAATAGGTAAGGTTTCAATGACAGTAATAATCGGACGAACGTAATCATGAATATCAAATTGATCGGTCGTATTCGATTGTGTTGCTTCAATGTAAGCTGCGAAAATTTCCTTCGTGTTGATAATACCGAGAATATTATCTTTATCTCCATCAACGACAGGGTAGCGGGTATATTTTTCCTTTCGAACCGTTTCGGCAATTTCTTCAAGCGTGTCATCAGCCCAAATGATTGTCATTTCCGTTCGAGGAATCATAATTTCACGCGCTAAACGTTCGTCAAAATTAAAGACGTTTTCTACATATTGGTATTCATCACGGTTAATTTCACCGCTCTTCAAGCTTTCGCTCATGATCATTCGCAGCTCTTCTTCAGACACGTAATCATCTGATTCCGAAAAAGTCGCTAAACCTAACGCCTTAGAAATACCATTTGCACTCTTGTTTAAGATAAAAACAAGCGGGTACATGATTTTGTACCATATGTGAAGTGGACGAGCGATACGTAGACCAAGCGTTTCAGTTTTAGTAATCGCAATATTTTTAGGCACTAGCTCGCCGATGATGACTTGAATCGCAGTCAAAATCATAAAGGATACAATAAAGGAAATAAGGGTTGCCACTTGCCTTGGGATATTAAGATTCGTAAATAAATTATCAAATAACTGTTTGAAAGTTGGATCACCTAACCAACCAAGAGCTAAGGACGTAATCGTCACGCCTAGCTGGGTTGCTGATAAGTAAGTATCCAATTTTATTGTCATATCTTTTAATAAACTGGCTTTTTTATTACCATTCTCTACTAAGAAATCAAGTCTTGATGGACGGATACGAACTAACACATATTCCGACATAACGAAAAATGATGCAATAAGTAAGATGATAAAAAATAAAATTAAACCTGTTGAAATACTCATTATGCTTGCTCATTTTTGAAAATGAGCTTCACCTCCTATGATTAAATTCCTTTAATGGAATTGTCACAAGAAACTTTTGGTGAGTTTGGTAACGACCAAAAGAGTTCCTGTCTTGCGCGTTCTTTTGGTCTACTGAGAACTTCCATCCGACATACTCTGTCCCAACCAAACCACCATCCTTTCTTTTAATAAACGGCTTGAGCAACGTGTGTCGAAAAAGTATTCTATGCTAAAATTATAGATCAATTTCTATGAAATGCAATCCTTACAGATAAATTAAGAGTTTTTTCACGATAATTGAGTATAATATATGGGTTATCTAAATAAGACTTTAGTTGGTTAACAGGTAGGCCAATCTTTGCTATACTACCTTTACTTAGGCTTTTTGAGAATGAAAGGTGAAATTAATGAAGGAAGAATTGAAAATTAAATTTAGCCGGTGGTTCAAACAACTACGGATAAATATCCAAAACTTTTGGCGTAAATATCGTATAAATAAATTAATTGTCCTTCTCTCCTTATTAGTTGTGTTAATTAGTAGTAGTTATCTTGTTTACTTGGCAAAAACGGCTGAGGTAGAAAATCTACAGGCTGGCTTACAGCAAACAACAACGATTTACGATCGTTATGGAGAAGAAGCAGGAGAGTTGTACTCTCAAAAAGGGACCTTTGTTTCGATTGACGAGATTTCTCCACATATACAAGACGCTGTTGTTTCAACAGAGGACAAACGGTTCTATTCGCATAAAGGCATAGACCCAATTGGAATTGGCCGAGCAGCGCTAGGTTTTGTCATTAATCGTGGGAATATTGTCGGTGGTGGGTCAACGCTGACCCAACAATTAGCAAAAAATGCTTATTTAACTTTAGACCAAACGTTAACGCGAAAGGCAAAAGAACTCTTTTTAGCGTTTGAAATCGAATCTCAATATGAAAAAGATGAAATTTTAGAAATGTATTTAAATAATTCATATTTTGGAAATGGTGTTTGGGGCGTTCAAGATGCGTCGCAAAAATACTTTGGAAAATCAGCTCAAGATGTCACTTTGGCTGAAGGAGCAGTTTTAGCAGCAATCTTAAAAGCGCCAAGTAACTTAAATCCGATTGACAATTATGAAGCAAGTATTGAACGAAGAGATTTAATCTTAAATTTAATGGTATCAAATGGTTTCACAGATCAAGAAACCGCAGATGCTGCAATCGCAGAGGGTATTTATTTATATGATAATTACTCGTCAATTAGTAGTTATAATTACCCTTACTATTTTGATGCGATTATTGAAGATGCGATTGAAGAATATGGTTTAGAAGAAGAGGATGTTCTTAATAAAGGTTATAAAATCTATACCGGCCTTGATCAAGAGTATCAACAGCAGATGGATTATACTTACGCCAATGCTTACTTTTCGGATGCAGAAGATGGAACATTATTACAAAGTGCCTCCGTTGCAATCGAACCTTCAACTGGAGATGTTTTGGCGATTGTGGGTGGGAGAGGCGAGCATGTCTTCCGTGGCTTTAACCGTGCCACTCAAACAAGTTTACCACCAGCTTCAACCATCAAGCCTTTGTCCGTTTATGTTCCTGCTCTAGAAGCAGGCTACCATGCCGGATCATTGATTATGGATGACGATACGATTGGTTACGGGGTAGACGGAAATTACAAAGCACAGAATTATGATTTTTATAGTGAGTATCAAGAAATTCCAATGTACCAAGCGATTGCAGAAAGTAAAAATACAACAGCCTTGTATTTATTAGATGA
>CAZLGI010000187.1:0-3230 GCA_964558995.1 uncultured Carnobacteriaceae bacterium
CACTTCAATGGGCTGGTTTTCAGTTAGTGGATACAAACGGGTCGCATACCCTGCTGCAAGTACAATTGCTTTCATCTACTTAACAACCTCCAAATCTTCCACCAATCCTGCTCCATCTGCAGTCTTACAGAAGTTAACCGCATATTTATCGGCATACTCAGGATGACGACGCGTATAAACTTCATCAATTTTCGCTTTAATTTCATCTTTATAAGCAGGATCAATTAAACCGATAACTGCTCCACGGTAGCCTGCACCACTTGGACGAGCACCATATACGCCTTTGCATTCACGCAAGATGTAATAGATACTCATCATTTCCTGAATTCCTGATTCATATTGATAGAAGGAACTTTCACCAGACTCCCACATATATTGACCGAATTTCTCAAGATTACCTTCAGCCCATGCCTTGGCGCCATCCTGCACACGTTGTTGCTCGGTATAAAAATGTGCTGCACGCTTGCGGAAACGTACCGGGATTTGATCTTTGTATTCTTCATATATCTCGACTGGGATATCGCGAAGTTGTACGTCTTTCAATGCTGACATTTCCATCCCGCTCACTTCTTGCAGTAACCAACCAGCCACACGGACTTCATCTACACGATTGTTAAAATCAGTACTGATTAAGTCTTTGGAAATACCAGAATAAACGACCACCACTTCAAATTCAGGCATATCCGCCCCTTTTTGTACCATTTCGTATTCGTTCGTCTTGCAGTCCATCACCATTAACTGGTTGTTCATGCTCAAGATGTTAGCTGACTGGTCCAAAATGCCATTCTTCAAACCGATAAACTGGGTTTCTACCCAGTGACTGTACTTGATCAAGTCTAGTTTAGACACTTCAATGTCATTTACGTCACATAACGCCATCAAGTAAGCAGTTGTAACGGCAGCAGATGAACTTAAGCCACCAATCGGCAACTTGCCGCTGACAATCGCGTTCAAACCTTTTTTCAAAACAAAGTCTTCCTGCAAGGACAAAACAGCACCACGAATGTAGTTTCCCCAGAAACCAGGGATATACTCTGACTCATGGTTGATGTGGAAAATTTCCTTATCCGGGAAATCCATGCTCTCCATACGTACATAACCATCTTCCGTTGGTGCGTAAATCATATCCACACTGGCATCCAATGTCATTCCGGTTACTCGGCCACCTTGGTGATCAGAGTGAGCGCCAAGTGGGCAAATACGCAAGGGTGAACGAACGGCACGAATGTCTTCATCAGTATAGACTGTTTGAAACTTCTTAATTAATTTTTCCAATTTTAATCCTCCACACTACTTCTTGTTGTAATAAGTGACATACCAATCAGTGAACTGTTGCAGGCCGTCTAGAATTGACGTCTCTGGCTTGAAGCCGATCGCTGCTTGCAGCTTATCAGTGGAGGCATAAGTTGCTGGCACATCACCTGGTTTGATTGGTTCATAGATTTTTTCAAATTCAATTTCTCGGCCCAAGGAATTGCTCAAGGCCTTTTCCAAGCTGGTAATAAAGACCATTAATTTTTCTGGGTTGTTGTTACCGATATTAAAGACCGTATGGCCAGCTGCTTCTTTATCAATCAAACCGACAATACCGGTAATAATGTCATCAATAAATGTAAAGTCACGGTATAAATCATTTTCAAAATCGCCATTATTAAAAATGCGAATCGGTTCGTTGTTAAAGAACTTATCAGTAAAGCCAAAGTATGCCATATCCGGTCTCCCCATTGGCCCATAAACAGTAAAGAAGCGCAGTCCGGTTGCTGGAATTTCATAAAGATGGCTGTAAGTATGGGCCATTAATTCATTGGATTTCTTAGTAGCTGCATACAATGAAACAGGGTTGTCCACAAAGTCGGTTTCTTCAAAAGGAACCTTCTTGTTCGAGCCATACACTGAACTAGAAGAAGCATATAATAAATGCTCCACTGGATTGTGGCGACATGCTTCCAAAATATTATGGAAACCGACAATGTTACTTTGAATATAAGCATCCGGATTTTCGATGGAATAACGAACCCCAGCTTGTGCCGCTAAGTTCACCACGATATCGAACTTATTAGCTTCGAATAGTTCATTTATTGCTTCTTTATCGGCAAGATCCATTTTCACAAATGAAAATGATGAGTGTTCTTTAATTTTATTCAAACGCTCATGCTTCAAATTAACATCATAATAATCATTCAAATTGTCGATTCCCACAACTGTGTGACCTAACTCAACAAGTCGACTTGATAAATTGTAACCGATAAAACCTGCTGCACCAGTTACTAGAATTTTTTTAGGTTGCATATCTATCTCCTTCTTATTCGTGCTCATTGGCGTATTGGACTAGCTCCTTGCGGATAACTTCATCCGGTTTAGAGAGAACTGACTCCACAAAAGCCATCGTTTCATTTAACTTGTATTTTGGACTGTTACCGATAAATATTTTTTCGAAGACTTGTTGCTCGGCCAACTGACCATCTGCCAACAATTCTTCATATAATTTCTCGCCCGGACGAATACCCGTTTCAAGAATCGAAATGTCCGCTTCCGTGAAACCAGAAAGACGAATCATCTTCTTGGCTAAATCAACAATCTTGACTGGTTCGCCCATATCCAGGATGAAGATTTCGCCACCCTTAGCCAGTACTCCCGCTTGAATAACCAAACGACTGGCTTCAGGAATGGTCATGAAGTAACGGATCATGCGGAAGTCGGTTACCGTTACCGGTCCACCATTGGCAATCTGTTCACGGAAAACCGGAATCACACTACCCCGACTACCCAAGACGTTACCGAAACGTACAGCAGCGAAATTGGTTTTGCCTGGTTCATTCAACGCTGTCACAATCATTTCGGCAATTCGTTTGGTGGAACCCATCACGTTGGTTGGACGGACCGCCTTATCAGTAGAAATCATCACGAAGCTCTTCACACCTACAGATTTCGATGCTTCCGCAATGTTCTTGGTACCATAGACGTTATTCTTGATTGATTCAGTTGGATTATACTCCATCAACGGCACATGCTTGTGTGCTGCTGCGTGATAGACTTGATCCGGTTTGAATTTTTCCATAATGTTAAAAATACGTTTGCGGTCTTGAATATCGGCAATCACCGGAACAATTTCAATCGATCGACCGTATAAATTGCGTAATTCTTTGTCTATCAAATAAATGGAGTTCTCTCCGTGGCCCAACAGAATTAACTTTGCTGGTTCAAACTTCGCTACCTGGCGGCACACTTCT
>CAZLGI010000188.1:0-3203 GCA_964558995.1 uncultured Carnobacteriaceae bacterium
TGGCTTGTCGTTTTGCTCTAAGTAATTTTCAAAATGCTCAACCGAATCTGGCGAAAAATAAGTGTGCATGTGTTGGTCATAGTATCGCATAGTTAGCTCCTTTAATAGTCGTTCTAGCTCTATTATAAGGAATGAGTGTTAATTCAACGTAAAAATCAGGTTAAGATTTCAACTTTAGTCTTCATCTTTAATGTCCGGATCTTCCGGAATTGGTTCATTCAAATACGCTTCGAAGGCCGCTTTTTGACGTTCGCGTTCTTTCAAAAATAGATTAAATTGCTCTTTGTATAAAAGGACTTCATCGTCGACACGCACGACACGGACTTGTTTTTCGCGAATGAGTCGGTAAATATCACTGACTGGAAGGTCGAGATAATCTGCTGTTTCTTGAATGGTCAAATACATAAGTCACCTCTCGTTTTCTTAATTCAATACTCACTGAAAATGATAGCACGTTTATCAAAGTTTTGCGTCTTGTTTATTATGTTTTTTAAGAAAAACTTGCTATGATAAAGGTAGCTTCAATGTTTAAATAGAAGGAGGAATTGTAAAAATGAATCAAGAACAACTACGAAAAGTAAGAGATGGCAAAGGATTTATTGCGGCATTAGACCAAAGTGGTGGTAGTACGCCGAAAGCCTTAAAAGCGTATGGCATTCAAGAAGATACGTATTCCTCAGAAAATGAAATGTTTGATTTGGTACATAAAATGCGAACAAGAATTATCACGTCTCCTGCTTTTGATTCAAAACACATTATTGGCGCAATTCTTTTCGAACAAACAATGGATAGTAAAATCAATGGTAAATTCACTGCCGCATATTTAACAGAAGAAAAAGGCATTGTGCCATTTTTGAAAATAGATAAAGGTTTGGTAGAAGAGAACAATGGTGTTCAATTAATGAAACCTATGCCAGCATTGGCAGAGACGCTACATCGCGCAAATAAACATAAGATTTTCGGTACCAAAATGCGTTCAGTCATTAAAGAATTAAATGAAAAAGGTATTAAAGAAGTCGTTGCACAGCAATTCGAAATCGCACGACAAATTATCGATGCTGGGCTTGTTCCAATTATCGAGCCAGAAGTAGATATTTACTGCCATAAAAAAGATGATATCGAAATAATCATGAATAAAGAAATTCTAAAACATTTAGATCAGTTGAGAGAATCGGATAAAGTCATGTTGAAATTAACAATTCCAACTGTTGCGAATACGTTCAAAAAAGCAATTGATCATCCAAACGTGCTCCGTGTGGTTGCCCTTTCTGGTGGTTACTCACGAGAAGACGCCAATGAGAAATTGAAAAATAATGATGGCTTAATTGCGAGTTTCTCACGTGCCTTGAGTCAAGATTTGAATATTAACCAGAGCGATGAGACATTTAATAAAGCATTAGAACGTGCGGTCACATCTATTTACGATGCTTCAGTTAACAAAAATTCATAAAAATGCCCCCTTCGCAAAAAAATGCGAACGGGGTACTTTTTTTATAAATCACGGTATCTCAAAGTTAAGCCTTTTAAGAAGTTTCTTGCATAACGGTCGCCACAAGGTTTGTAGTTGCGGTGGCCTTCTTTTCTCAAAACCGCACTCAGTTCGCTGTTTGAAATTGACACGCCCGCTTCTTCTAAAATATCTAGTAAATCATCACTTGTCAGAGATAAAGCGATTTTCACTTTTTTTAACAATAGGTTATTCACGTTTTGGTCGGTTAATTCTAGTGGCATCTCGCGGTCTGATGCGCCTCGTTGTGAGGTAATTAAACCATTTAGGAAGCGCTCGAATAGTTCGTTTGTACAAATTTTTTCGTATTCCTCAACGTCTTTGTCAGTTGTTTCAACTTTTTTCAAAAGCTCTTTCACTTCTGCGGTGCTGACAGTCGCGCCGCCTAGTTCAAAAATTTCCACCATTTGGCCATTTTTGATATCTAGTGCGTAACGCAAACGGGTCAAACGATCATTATTATTCATTTTCTACCTGCTTTCTATGGGTAACTGGGAGTAAATTAAACTCGCGTCGATAATATGCAGCGGATCGGGAATTAACTCGTAATCGGGTCCAGGCCCGCCAGGTTGAGCACCTGCTCCAGCTGTGATTAAGGTGTAAAATTTACCTTCAATCATGGCTAAAGTGGCTAAATTTTGGCCAGCCTCTTCGGTAAAACCGGTTTTTCCACCGATTACTTTTTCTTCAATAATTGGGTATTCAAAATCATAATTAAAAACTGTACTGTTCATGCTAACGCCGAAAAGATTAAAATTAGTTGGCTCGGTTGTGTAAGTTCGACTTGTAAACACCTCATAAAACGTGGTGTTTTCCAAAGCGTAGTTCAGCAAGACCGACATATCCCGAACGGATGAATAGTGATCTGGATGATGTAAGCCCGTCACGTTAACAAAATGCGTTTTCGTCATTCCTAACTCGGCAGCCTTTTTATTCATCAATTCGGCAAAACCAGCCTCCGATCCCCCTAGCAAAAAAGCAATCGCCAAGGATGCATCAGCTCCCGACGGTAAAATCGTGCCATATAAAAGATCGCGAAAGGTCACGACTTCGCCTTCTTGAAAGCCTGCGATTGCTGCATCCATCTCGAATAAGTTCTCAAAATATTCCGGCTTCATCACTAATTCCTGATCTAAGTCCGGCCCCATTTCAATCGCCAAAAGAGCCGTCATAATTTTAGTTAAAGAAGCTGGGTATAATCTCAGCTCACTATTTTTCTCACTTAACACGTCGCCTGTTTCAAAATCCATCAATAAAACTGCTTGGCTCGCAGTTTCGGTTAAATCAATTAACGGCTTTTCATCTTCTTGCGGAGGAATAGGCGATTCAGCGACGGCTTCTTCTTTTGCTGGGGCCGATGTGACGGCACTTGTATCTGGCACAATCACTTCATAGGCTTGTTTCCCGCTAGGTTTTTGATTCACATACTCAATCGCAAAAAAGACTCCGACTAGAACAAGCAGCATGATAAAGATGTTCGGAAGCTTTTTTCGATTTCGTTTCTTTCTTCTATCTGTTCTCATTCCCATTCTAGCCTACCCTCTTTTTCTAATAGCATTTTTAGTTAAGCGTCTGCCATAAATCCCACGGGTACTCACGTGGCGGCACTGATCTAACTTCTAGCGGCTCCTTACGAACAGGGTGTTCAAAGGCTAAATAATGCGCCCAAAGTGCAATCTGTTGGCCTGGCTTATTA
>CAZLGI010000189.1:0-3154 GCA_964558995.1 uncultured Carnobacteriaceae bacterium
AGCAACTTGAACGAAGTTGGCAAGTCCATTCAACTCAGTTAACCATTTTTTAGGTTCTTGTTTGTCAAACTCCTTAAGTTAATGACATTGAAAAGCTATCGCTTTGTTTTTTAAATGATAAGAACTTCTCAACTCATTCTGTTTTCAGAATGAATTGAGGAGTTCTTTTATTTGGAGCTGAGTTTTTTCCCAACCCCTTTCTATTTATATCGGCTACGAATTATTTCTGCGACGTCTTCCAACGTTTTAGTATTTTTAAAGGATGGATAGGAAGATTCTGAGAAAATTAATTTATCAGATGTTTCTACAAATAACCAACGTATCCCATCTACAAGTCCATAGTCGGCATCATAATAACTTTGTTGCCAACTTGAAGAATTCCTGCTGTATCCATTATGCTATTACTTCCACCTTCGTCTAAGATGTGGCCTGGCATTTTCACAGATACAATACTTCCTGGTACCAACTCTGTTCTAAAGTCTTCTATCACTTCTATTTCTACAATTGACCAGTATTCTTGTACTTGTGAAAAGCTAACATTAATATTATGAATGGCTTTGACTTCACCAGAAAAAATCGTTAATTGCTGATTTTGATAGCTTTCTGCAAGCAGCTCTTCTTCGCTTAAGTGAACTAATTTGGCATCAGAGACCGAAATGATCATAGAATTTGCAAGTCGAATCTTGATTCTAGCATTCGATTTTTCTAAATCAAATGCTAGGTTATTCTGCGTATCACTTTTTCCTTGGAAATCAGAAGAATTATTTATAGATAGTAATAGAGTTAGTAGAAGAAGCAAACCAATGATAACTCCTCGTTTCCTTTCTCCTGTCGTTCTGATCTTTTTATCCTTCATCCCAATTCACCTCATACTGTCCGATCACCAGTTACGAATTATTTCTGCGACGTCCTCTAACGTTTTCGCATGCCTGAAGGATGGATAAGAGTTACGTTCAAAAACAAGCCCTTCATCCGTTTCAACAAACAGCCAACGAATCCCATCTCCAATTCCGTATTGAGAGATTTCATTCAGATGTACTGTTTCTCCTCCCGTTTCGGTGTAAAAACTCGTTTCATTATAATGATAGGGCATCATGATAGCTTCCTCTCCTACTTTTAATGTTCCAGCTATGTCCATGATTGTATTGGTTCCCCCGCCGTCATAAATATGACCTGGCATCCTTAACGTTACGATTGTTCCTGCGTCTAATCCAGTCCGAAAATCTTCTATTATTTCTAATTCTACAATAGAGAAATAATCGGTTCTATGTTTAAAGATGATTTCAAGATTGTGGATGGCCCTTACAGTTCCATGAAAAGCAGCTAGGTCAAAACCTTTATAAGAATTTGCCAATAAACCTTGTTCGGTAATATATTCGAGACTAGCTTCTGTAGCAGTTTCTCTTGGCTCAGCCACATAATTAATTTGAATCGAAGAGCTTGAGTTAACAAAATTAAATGCCAACTTAGACGGTTCTTCAACTTTACTGCTACTTGTTTCAATGTGACCTTGACTGCTGATCGTATTCTGACTCCATGGACTTGAATCGTCTTCCTTATTAAAAAATGGATTGGTAATTACTAAGACTAGTGCCAAACTGATTAAAACTGCAGAGATGAATCTTCTTCTTTTCCTGCTTGATGTGTTCTGCAAAAGAATCGCTTTCCGCATCCGTTCATCTGCTTCTTGATCCGGTTCCACCTTATTCCAAGCATCTCTAAATTTTTTGTTTTTCATTCAAATTCACCGCCTAATTTCTTTCTAAGTTCGTTACGTGCTTCATGAAGATGATTGCGGACGGTTGACGCTGGTTTTTCTAACATATTTGACATTTCAACGCTGTCATAGCCTTCGTAATAATAAAGGTAGATCACGGTTTTATATTTATCGGGCAAATCCATAATGACTTGTAAGGTTGTATCAATCTGGATGTTGGTACTTCCACCTAGTCGCTCTTCGTTTTCGATAGAACTTCTTTTTCGCCACCAATGTTTTAATTTATTTTTGCAAAGGTTGATTGCGACGCGAAGTAACCAAGCCTTTTCATGCTCATCACTCTCGAATTTTGGGCCCTTTCGAATGAGCTGAATGAAGGTATCTTGCACCATGTCTTCTGTATCCGTCACATTTTTCATATACGTAAAGCAAACACGATAGATCATTAATTTATATTTTTCATAACTTTCTGTTACCTCTTTGTTCGTACGCAACAAAGGTTTCGCCATTATCTGCCCTCCTCTCACAAGTAATACAATTAAAGCAGTCGAAGTGTCGGATTTAATTAAATAAAAAACTGTAACGCAAGACGGATAGATTTCCTAGTTGCGTTACAGTTTCTTATTTGTATTTTAAGGTTTACATCTTTTTCGGAGCTTTAACGCCAAGTAGACGTAAGCTTTCTTGCAAGATAACCGTTGTTGCTTTTACCAAAACAAGGCGCGCATTGCGTTCTTCGTCTTCGACTAGGATACGCGTGTTGCCGTAGTATTTGTTGAATGCTTGTGCCAATTGCAAAGAATACTTTGCAATAACGGATGGTTCGAAGCGAGTGAACGCTTGTAGTACGATGTCTGGGAAGCTGTTTATCAACTTGATTACGTCCCATGCATAATCGTCAGACAAACTAAGGTTTGCAGTCAGATCCAGTTCTACAGCAGATTTTGTCAAAATACTCAATGCACGTGCATTCGTGTATTGAACGTATGGCCCTGTTTCACCTTCAAATTGCACAACTTCTTCAAGTACGAAGTCAAAGTTATTCAAACGATCATTTTTCAAATCGTGGAAAATAACTGCGCCGACTCCAACTTCTTTTGCCACTTCTTCTTTATTTTCTAGTTGTGGATTTTTCTCGTTAATTTGTTCAGCAGCTAGCTTGGTTGCTTCAAGCAACACTTCTTCCAGCAAAACAACTTTCCCTTGACGCGTAGATAATTTCTTCCCGCCTTGGGTAATTAAGCCGAATGGAACGTGATGCATATCGTCTGCCCAGTCGAAACCTAACTCTTTCAAAACAGCTTTCAACTGTCTGAAGTGGTTGGTTTGTTCGTTTCCAACTGCGTATAACGACAGAGCAAAATCATAATTACGTTGACGGAACAAAGCAGCAGCTAAGTCACGTGTAATGTAAAGTGTTGCACCGTCTGATTTTTT
>CAZLGI010000190.1:0-3145 GCA_964558995.1 uncultured Carnobacteriaceae bacterium
AGATTGAGGAGGCGAAGTATTGCTGATAAAAGTGATTCAGGCGGAAGAAACTTACTCCATCCGCCAACAAGCGCTCTACCCGAACGATGATGCTAGTAAAATCATTTTAGCAGATGACGCTGAAGGAAAACATCTTGGACTGTTTGTTCAAGGAAGTTGTGTTAGTGTTCTGTCTTTATTTGAAAAACCGAATGGGATTCAACTGCGAAAGTTTGGGACTTTGCCGGAGTTACAAGGAAATGGCTATGGCACAAAGCTCCTTCTTCATGCTTTGGAGAATTCAAACGGTCGAGTGTATTTGAACGCCCGAGTAGATAAAATGGATTTTTATCGGAAATTCGGCTTTTTAGAAACTGAAGAGGCTTTTACACGGAATGATATTGATTATTATGTGATGGAAAAATTGAATAAATAAGAAAAGCTGCCTCGGAAGAGACAGCTTTTTGTTTCACAAAGTGATTGCTCCTATTATTGATAATACTGAGCTTGAGCTTGCCAGAGGTCCTGGTATTTTCCGGCTACTTTTACTAGGCGATCATGAGTGCCTCTTTGGATAATTTCTCCTTTATCGAAGACAAGGATTTCGTCACAGAATTTGGAACTTGATAGACGGTGTGAAATATAAAAGGCGGTTTTGTCTTTGACCAAAGTATCGAAGTTTTGGTAAATTTCAAATTCAGTTAGCGGATCTAGTGCGGCAGTTGGTTCGTCTAGAATCATTACTGGCGCATCTTTATATAAAGAACGGGCGATAGCGATTTTTTGTTCTTGCCCTCCTGAAAGATTGACTCCTGAATCGTCAAATTCCGTTCCTAAAAAGGTATCTAAGTGACTAGGTAAACTTTTGACGTATGTACCTAAGCCAACTTGGTCTAAAGTCTGCATCACAGTTTCTGAATTAAAGTCTGGTTCAACCGATACGTTTTGCCCGAGTGAAAAGCCAACTAGATGGTAATCTTGGAATACAACGCCGAATAAATTGAAATATTCGCGCAAGTCGTATTTTTTCGTATTAATTTTATTCATTTTGATGGTACCTTCTGTTGGTTCATACAGTCGCGTTAGTAATTTAATGAAAGTCGTTTTACCCGAACCATTTTCACCTACGATGGCGTATTTTTTGCCGACTTCGAAGTTTTCAGTAATGTCTTTCAAAACTTTTTTGTCTGAACCAGGATAGGCGAATGACATATTTTGAATGGTAAAGGTATATTCATTGTCTAAGCGTTTTTCAACCGGCAGGCTGCCGACCATTTCTTCGTCGGGCAAGTCCATAAAGGCATAGTATTCGCTCAATTCATCAGGCGAGGAAATCATCATCATGCTGTGCTGGATAACATTCGGCAGTGCCGACACCATTTGGCTTAGTGCGCTTGATAATTGGATAATCAGAGCGAGTGGTAAAGCTCCGAGTAAAACGAGCACACCAACATAGGCATACGTTAAGTAAGTCATGATTTGAAATAAGCCGGCTGTTGGAATGACGGTCAATTGAAATTGTCTGTAGTTTGATGAGAGTAACTGTCTTGTATATTCGGCATCAGCTTTTTTATTTTTGATCATTTTTTCAGTTAAATTGTATAAACGGATTTCTTTCCCCGACTTGATATCTTCTAAAATGCCATCTTCGTAGAAGAATGTTGCATTTGAAAATTTTAATTTCTCTAAGAGGTCACCTAGTCGTTCGCCTGATTTTTTTGATACCTTTGTTTGAAGCCAAACACTCACTGCAATTAATGCAAGAAAGACAGCAAGAATCAAGAAAGGATTCATCCAGCCATAACCTGCTGGCAAGACGCTCGTATCAACCGTGAACAATGGCATCAATAAAATGATCCCCCAAATAATGCGAATTAAATTCGGGAGTATTTCTTGTATTCTTACATTAATCATTGGTAGCGAGGATTGACTGCTCATCATATTTCGGTTAATAATTTCGAGTTGTTCTCTGACTTCTGAACTTTCAGCGTAATGGTAATGCATAGACAGCATCTTTTTACTTGGCTCCGCAAATAGCTTTCTCGTAAAGAGGGAGTTTTCATTGTTAACTAAGGGAGTTAGCCACCCTACTAGCAGTTGCAGGACTAGCAAAATACCTAAATATTGAATGATAAAAGAAGGGATTCGACTCATATCATTTTTCGTCAAAGCGTCCACAATTTGGGTCATATAAATGAAGCCAATAAAAGGTAAACTGGCGTTGGCTAAGTGTTGAAAGAAAACGAGCACATAATATTTCTTCCCAAGTTTAAATAAATCGTTAAATGCTCGTTTAAATACCGTTACTTTTTCCATTAAATGACACCTCCCGATAGAACTTCCTCTTCTTTTACATGATCATTTTTATAGTAATAAGCTTGTGCTTCATAGAGAGCATAATAATCCTTTTGCTTCGTCATTAATTCCTGATGCGTACCCACTTCAGTTATTTCACCATTTTTGATATAAATGATCCGATCACAAAAACGAGTCGACGACAAACGGTGTGAAATAAAGATTGAGAGTTTGTCTTTTGAAAAGTGGAAATAATCTTGATAAATTTGGTGCTCTGCAATTGGATCCAGAGCTGCAGTTGGTTCGTCTAGGATTAAGACGGGTGAATCTTTGTATAAAGCTTGGGCTAGTTTTAATTTCTGAATCTGCCCTCCCGATAGATTGACGCCCTCTGTATAAACAGCACGAACAATTTTCGTATCATCGCCTAACTTAAGCTGTTTGATGATTGCATCCACGCCGCTTTGCTGAAGAACGCGCTCGTATTTTTGTTCCTCAAAAGATAGACCTTGGATAATTGTATCTTTGATGGAATAAGTTAGTAAAAATTTCTCCTGAAAAACTGGTGCAAACAAGGAATAATAGTCAGAAATATTAAACTCACTTTGTGGAATGCCATTAATCAATATCTCACCTGAATCGGGTTTGATTAGTCCAGCAATCAGATTTGTGAGCGTTGATTTCCCTGCACCATTTTCCCCAACGATGGCTAGATTTTCGTGAGCATCAATGGTTAGGGATATGTTTTTCATTGTCGGTTTGTCGTTATTTGGATACGTATACGAAATGTTCTTCAATTCGATTGAGACTGCTTCTTTGGGTAGAGCTGCACCAGGGCCGTGATTGAATACCTGCTCTTGTGACATAAAAT
>CAZLGI010000191.1:0-3134 GCA_964558995.1 uncultured Carnobacteriaceae bacterium
ATTGGAAAGGAAACACAACATGAAAAAACACACCACTCAAAGCTTTGGGTGGTATGGTATGGTATGGTTTATTTTAATTCTTAAACGAATGCAGTGGGGCTGGAATTTGTCCTCCACGCGCAATCAAATCATCCGATGTAAATTTGCTAACAGCTAGCAAGGGTGCTCGACCTAACAAGCCACCAAATTCAACTGTATCGCCAACGTCCATACCTGGTACCGGAATAATTCGCACAGCAGTCGTCTTATGATTCATAATACCGATTGCTGCCTCGTCCGCTATTAATGCTGATAGAGTGGCTGCACTCGTTTTCCCTGGTACGGCCACCATGTCCAAACCAACTGAACAAATCGCAGTCATGGCTTCCAATTTATCAATCGTAATTGCGCCTAATTCTACTGCTTCAATCATACCAATGTCCTCTGACACTGGAATAAAACTTCCCGATAAGCCACCGACATGGCCACATGCCATCAAGCCACCTTTTTTCACTGCGTCATTCAAGACTGCCAAGGCCACAGTTGTGCCATGTGTGCCAACGCGTTCCAGACCCATCTCTTCCAAAATACGTGCGACCGAATCCCCTACTGCTGGGGTTGGCGCAAGGGATAAGTCTACAATTCCAAACGGCACGCCTAAACGCTCAGCTGCAGTTGTTCCAACTAATTGTCCCATTCGCGTCACTTTGAAAGCTGCGACTTTAATCGTTTCAGCAACCACATCAAACGGTTGGCCCTTCACCTTTTCTAATGCGCGTTTGACAACACCTGGGCCACTCACGCCCACATGAACAACGACATCCGCTTCGCCGACTCCATGGAAGGCTCCTGCCATAAAGGGATTATCATCAACCGCATTCGCAAATACGACCAACTTCGCTGCGCCAAGTCCACCCGCATCAGCTGTTAATTCTGCAGTCTCTTTGACAACTTCACCCATTTTAGCAACAGCGTCCATATTTATACCAGCTTTTGTTGAACCAATATTAATCGATGAACAGACAATATCCGTTTGCGCCAAAGCCTGAGGAATTGAATCAAGTAAAATACGATCGCCCTTCGTGTAGCCTTTTTCAACGAGAGCACTGAATCCACCAATGAAGTCGACGCCTACTTTTTTCGCCGCAGCGTCCAAAGTCTTCGCAAAGGCAACGTAATCAGTATCATCACTTGCGCCAGCCACCAAGGCAATTGGCGTCACTGAAATACGCTTATTAATAATTGGAATGCCTAATTCATCTTCAATTCCTGTCGCAACAGACACAAGGTTCTCCGCATAGCGCGTGATTTTGTTGTAAATCTTCTCGCGGGCCTTTTCACCATCAGAGTCTGCACAATCTAATAAGGAAATTCCCATCGTAACTGTCCGAATATCTAACTTATCTTCTGAAATCATCTGAATTGTTTCTAATATATTCTCTGTCCGTTCCATTTTTTTCCCTACCTTATAACGTATGCATCGCATTAAAGATGTCTTCAGACTGAATGCGAATCACAAGTTGTTGATTTTTTGCTACATGATTCATTCTTTCCTGTGCTTCTTTAATCGAAAATGGTGACTCTGTGAAGTCTCCTAGTACGATCATCGTGAAATATTCTTCCATTAATGTCTGAGAAATATCTAAGATATTAATATCCATTTCTGCTAATTGGGTGCTGACAGTCGCCACAATCCCCCTATGATCTTTTCCTGTTACTGTTATAATTGCCTTCATGCTATTCCCTCGCTATTCTATTATTCCTAAACGGATTTTTGTTCGTAAAATACGTAAAACCGATTCATTTAAGCGTTCCTCTGAAATTCGTCCTTCTTCTACAGCGGTCAAAACAGCCTCAATTTGAAGGACGAATTCAGAACTAATTACGATGTCATTCCCCGCTAAAACAGCCAGCACAGCCGCTTCTCCGGGCTCTGCAAACTGTTGAACACCTTCCATCACTAAGTCATCCGTCATAATCAGTCCCGAGAAACCTAATTCATTTCGTAACACTTGAATGACCTCAGTCGATAAGGAGGCAGGCCAATCAGAATCAATCGCAGTTATCACATTATGCGAAACCAATATCATATCTGTCCCTGCTTCAATTCCCGCTTGAAAAGGTAAAAAATCCCGTTCGAGGAATGTTTGATAATTCCGTTCATCATAAGCGACCCCAGTATGCGTGTCAACATTATTACCATAACCGGGAAAATGCTTCAACACATTACCAACGCCTTCTTCATGATAGATTGTGACCACTCGTTCAACATATGTCGCCACTTCTGTCGGATTCGTTGAAAAAGATCGACTAAAAATAAAATCATCTGCCGAAGTAGGCACATCCACTACCGGTGCAAGATTCAAATTCAAACCTAAGTCCATCAGTAAAATCGCCGACGCTCTTGCCGTCTCTTCAATCCCATCCCAACCGTTCAACTGAAACTCATCACGAGGCGAACGAAAAGGAACCTCTCTAAATTGAGAAAAAGAACTAACCCGCGTGACATCGCCACCTTCTTCATCAACCGCCATAAATAAATCAATCGGCATTGCTTCTTGTAATGTTAATACCTCTTCTTGAACCATTTCTGACGTCTTATCCTGGAAATCCTTCGCAAACCATAAATAACCACCTAAATGATTCGCCACTGCTAATTCCACAGTCTCAACCTCCGGCATTCTTGCCAAAAACAACTGACCAACTTTTTCTTCAATTGTCATTTCTTCTAAAATCTCTTCTTCACTTGGAATCTCTACTATAGGAGATTCTTCTTCGCTTTCAATTTCTGAACTACTATCACTCTGAGAGGATCTTTCAATCAAACTCTCGCTATTCCCCTCACCCTGACAAGCACTTAATAGGATAAACAAACTCCCTACAAAGAAACAAGTCAGCCATTTTTTGGAGTCAGGTTTCATATTTGCTTCCTCCTTTTCAATAGTATACGAATACTTGCATTAGATTTCCATTAAAAACAACAACATACGAGATTCCTAGCACAATTGTTATCTATCTATACTCATATCTAAAAAATCCGTACAAAAAAAGAGCAAAGTGAGTTTCCTCAATTCGCTCTTCATTAAATACATTTTAAATAATACCGGCGGCCGGGATCGAACCGGCACGCCCTCATCAGGCACTGGATTTTGAGT
>CAZLGI010000192.1:0-3122 GCA_964558995.1 uncultured Carnobacteriaceae bacterium
GATCGAAAAGTGGTTTTGGTGTTGGATGTCAATCATTCGTTCACTTTTCGTATAAGTTGCGAAGCGGTATTCTTCATGATTGTAAAAGAGGCTCGCAATCCAGCCTTGGAATTCCTTGCCATAAAGTGGAATATGCGCATCTGAGAAAAAGAAGCTCGTAGCGGGATTTTGGAAATGATTGCACTGCAACCAGGTGTAGTGTTTAGGAAATTGCGTGCCCCAATCTTTTTCAAGGTAGCCTTTCCCACCCGTGAAAACAATTTCGCTGCCATCAATCGTCATATCGCCATCTAATAAGTGGTTCATACTAATGACGTCGTGGTAACAGGTCATTTTAGGTAAATAGGAAAAAGGACCCATAATTGAAGGCATTAAAAAACTGCGTTTGATTTGGGTAAAGGTGCCTAATTTCAAGATACCTTCAAGATTAATTGTGTCGTCCTTCAAATGAACGGAGACAAGACTTTCACTGAATAGATTGTTGCCGATCTTTATGGTAAATGGGTAGTCATTCCACGTGAACGCTTCTAGAGGGAACCGGATATAAACGCTTTTCGTTGTGCTGCTGCCATCATCTTCCTTGCGGTTATAAAGGTATTGGATAAAGCTGTGCGGATCTCCCTCGTGTGTGCTAATTCCTGGAATAAGACTAAGGGTATGATTTTCATCGTAACTGACTTGCTTATAGTACCAACCTTCAAAATATGCTTTGTTTGTTAGCTTGCCTTGAAACCTTAAGAAATCCGACATACTCTTCACCTTCTCTCTTTGTTTCTTCACTATGCACCAATTCAAGTCATGTTGTCAACTTTCTAGAGGTAAAAAGGGCTGGGAGTCAATGACATAGTGATTACTAGATGTCACTTGAAGGTTATAATGATCAAAGTGGGAAGTGTTCCCCTCTGAAATAGCAAATGACTTCCGAGTTTTCTTTAAAGTGGGAAGTGATCACGTCTAAAAAGGTAGGTCACTTCCGAGTTACTCAGTGTTTTTTGGCTTTCCTCTTTATCAAGGTCAAGACCTAAAAGACAAAAGGACAAAGCGGGTTCCCCGCTTTTTTCAAAGATATTTAAAGAGAAGAGTGACAACCAGGAAAAAATAAATCCTGGTTGTCACTCTTAGCTGGGCAGAGTAATTATTTTTCCATTTGCTTCCCTTTTAGTGCTTTTTGAGTTGCCTTAGCCGTTCGCCCTTTTGACCAGGGTAGCTGTTGTTATGACTGTGGCATAATTAATATAACTGAGCGCATTTTTGACTATTATAGTTTGACGTATTTTCATTAAAATGTGTCAAACTCAACCTCGATTTAAGATAGTTTGACGCATTTTCGTTATAATGCGTCAAACTCAAGCCTGATTTACCAAAGTTTGACGTATTTTCGATAGAATGCATCAAACTCAACCTCGAATTAATAGAGTTTGACGCATTCTGCGACTTTTTATTTGGAGCTGAGTTTTTTCCCAGCCCTCTTTTTTATTCAATTACGATACTCTTAACAATCGCATCTTGCACTTCAATTGTGACTGAGTCGCCTGCTTGAATAAATGGTAATTGATTATTTAATGACACTTGTGCGATGTAAATCTGTTCATCATCGCCTTCTAGCGTGAAGTAATAGGTTGTTTCGCCGTTCAGAACCACTGATTCAAGTAAGCTAATTTCTCCAGTTAGAGAAACAAGTTCACCTAGTTCGTCTTCAGGAACGTCCTCTTCTGGTACGGTAATAACTCCACCATTATAGTTGTTCCAAGCAATTTGCAAGGAATCACCAATTCCTACACGTTGATAGTTCAACGCATCCACGAATGCATAGGATTTAATCAAACCTGCTGCATCTTTCAAGGATAATTGATAGACGGGCTTGCCATTCATGTTAAAGAGTAGCGGGAACGTACTGACGTATTCTTTTTCTTGAACGGATCCTTCTGCACTTTCCATTGCACTCCATTCAGTCGCCGTACTAATTTCATAGCGGTTAGACTCTTTTGTACGTGAATTGACTAAAACAAAACCAACGTTTGATTCATCCGACGCAACAGATGTTAAACCTGTGTACAAGAATAAATCGTTATCGATGACGATATAGTTGTAACCTTCCGCATTTTGCGTAACACCACGCTTGGTAAAGATACTATTCCAGTAGCCTCTTTGGTATTGGCCGTTGTAATCGATTTGCGTCATAATCATATTTGCCGGGAAAACTCGGTCAACCCAGTTAGGAATGTCTTCCAAATCGTAACGAATAATCTCACCTGTTACAGCATCCACCACGAAAGCTCCAACAACATCAGCCGGGCCTAAGAAACTAAATTGTCTCTCTAGAATCGATGCGATGTAGAAAGGATTTCCTTCGTCATCAATTTCAAAAACCGGTCTTTCGAATAAAGTGGTTGGGTAACGCAAGAATATATGTCTTTTGATATCATCATTCAAAAAGCCTGAGTGTGAATAGCGAATATTTTCGTCTAGGTCAACTAAATCAGCTGTACCATCAACCATATTTACCGTTACATAATGAGGAATTCCCTCGCTACGGTTGGTAAACCAGCGCCACACATTCACATATTGTAGTGGCGATACACGAATGGACTCATTTTGATAAGCAATTTGCGTAAATTCAGTTGATACATCGAACTGAGAAACCAGGTCAAGTACTTCACCAATTTTACGACTACCCAAACGTTCTGCCATATCACGGTCAATTGTCGGAATCTGACTTGGATCCGTGACGATTAAGTCTTCTTGGAAGTTTCCTTCTTCATGCGTAATTAAGGTTGAATAATCTTTTGATCGAAAAATTGGAATTCCGAATAGGAAACCAACTAACAACACCAACATCCCTACCCCAAGCACGATACCATTATTACGAATGACTTTCGTACTCGTTTTTTGATCCAGGGCGATAAAAATTAACGCACTAACAATTAAATAAACGACGATGTTAAACCAAAATTCAAGGGATTGAATGGTTAAAGGAGTAAGTGAAAAATACCAATAAATCATAAACCCAATCAATGGTGCGCCGTATGCGACTACATAGTTTTTCCATTTTTTGTTCATCTGCAAGCCTCCATTGTTTTACTTCTATAAGTATACCATCTTTGAGGTCAAAATAAGTAGTT
>CAZLGI010000193.1:0-3117 GCA_964558995.1 uncultured Carnobacteriaceae bacterium
CTCGCACTGCTGTTTCGCCCATTTCTTGTCGTGTTTTATCAGAAATAAAAGTGGACGGTGCCTCTTCAAGAACCTTTTGATGATTACGTTGTAACGAACAATCACGTTCACCCATATGAATCACATTTCCATGCTTATCAGCTAGGATTTGAATTTCAATATGACGAGCTGGACTAATGATTTTTTCGATATACATACGGTCATCACCAAAAGCTGCTTTTGCTTCAGCTTTGGCTTGCGAAAATAAAGGCACAAGTTCTTCTGCCTTATGTACTTTACGCATGCCTTTTCCACCGCCGCCAGCTGCTGCCTTCAAAATGACAGGGTAGCCTAATGTTTCGGCTTTATCAATTGCATCTTCAGCGGTTAAAATATAATCTTTGCTGCCTGGAATGACTGGAACATTCGCTTCAATCATCGCATTACGGGCGTTCGATTTATTTCCCATTAGTTCTATTGTTTCTGCTTTAGGACCAATAAATTGGATATTCATTTCTTCACACATAGTGGCAAAGATACTGTTTTCAGATAAAAAACCGAAACCAGGATGAATAGCTTGCGCGCCTGTCACAACAGCCGCACTTAAAATACTGGTCATATCAAGATAAGAATCCGATGCTCTTGCTGGGCCAATACAAATGGCTTCTGTTGCTAATTGTGTATGCAAAGCTTCACGATCAGCCTCAGAATAGACAGCAACCGTTTGGATTCCCATTTCATGACAGGCTCGAATAATACGAACGGCGATTTCCCCTCGATTTGCTATCAATATTTTTTTCAGCATTATGTTTTATCTCCCAATAATGAAAGTCATTTCTACTTCACAAACTTTTTTGTCTCCAACGAAAGCTTGACCGTAGCCGATTCCAGCATACTTTTTAAGCTTAACAATATCAACTTGTAGGCGTAATACATCTCCAGGAACAACTTTTTGACGGAACTTAACTTTGTTCAAGCCGCCTAAATAGGCTGTTTGCCCTTCAAAACCAGGCATTTTCAATAAAGGAATTGATCCTGCTTGAGCTAAAGCTTCAACAATTAAAACTCCTGGCATAACAGGTTCCCCTGGGAAGTGACCTTGGAAAAAGTCTTCGTTAATTGTAACGTTTTTAATTGCAACAATTTTTTCACCTGGGATTAATTCTTCTACTTTATCAATAAAAAAGATTGGGTAACGATTTGGGATAATTTCCATTACTTCTTGTGCGCTTAATATGCTCATTGTTCTAGCTCCTTCTATACGATTCTAAATAATGGTTGATTGTATTCAACCACTTCTTCATTTTCAACTAAAATTTCGACGATTTGTCCGGAAAACTCTGCTTTGATTTCGTTCATTATTTTCATTGCTTCGACGAGACAAAGAACTTGTCCTTCTGAAACTTGATCACCTTCAGCGAAATAAGGTTCAGAATCTGGACTTGGTTGTAAATAAATCACACCAACGATTGGCGATGTAATCACTCGGCCAACTTCTTCTTTTTCTTGTTGAACCGTTTCTCTAATCTGATCAATTGCATCAGATTTTTGAGTTGTTGCATGTGGTTGAGAAGCTGTGACTTGTTCACTTGCCTCTCTCACATTTGAAAAAGATGGTGAATCATTTTTAGATAGACGTAAACGGACGTCATTTTCTTGGAATTCAAATTCTGTTAAGGAAGATTGATCCAATAAAGAAATCAATTCTTTTATGTTTTCAAATTTCACTGAACTTCCTCCCATTTCTTGAAGCAAAGAACAGCGTTATGCCCACCGAATCCTAATGAGTTGTTCAGTGTATAAGTAACTTCGTGTTCACGACCTGTGTTTGGAACATAATCCAAGTCACACGCTTCGTCTGCCACTTGCAAGCCTGCAGTTGGTGGCACGAAGTTTTCTTGTAATGCTTTAACACAAGCAACTGATTCAATTCCACCAGCAGCACCTAGTAAGTGACCAGTCATACTTTTCGTACTTGAAATAGGAACGTTCTTCGCTACTTCTTCACCAAGAGCATATTTAATCGCTAAGGTTTCAGATGAATCGTTTGCTGGCGTACTTGTACCGTGAGCATTGATGTAGCTAACTTGGTCAGGTGTAATTCCTGCTTCTGCCATCGCTAATTTCATTGCTTCACCAGCACCACTACCATCCACGCTTGGAGCTGTCATGTGATAAGCATCAGAGTTACTACCATAGCCAACAACTTCAGCTAAAATTGTAGCACCACGCTTTTGAGCATGCTCTAAACTTTCTAACATTAAAATTCCAGCGCCTTCTCCCATAACAAAGCCATTTCTTTCTTTGTCAAAAGGAATAGAAGCACGGTCTGGATTGTCTGACTCTGACAAAGCTGTCAAAGCTGCGAAACCAGCAATACCGATTTCACAAATCGTTCCCTCTGCTCCACCAGCTAAGATGACATCAGAATAACCGTGTTTAATATTACGGAACGCTTCACCGATTGAGTTTGTTGCAGATGCACAAGCCGTAACAATATCTAAGCTCACGCCTTTTGCTCCAACTTTAATCGATGTATTTCCTGCAGCCATATTTCCAATCGTCATTGGCACAAATAATGGTGGTACGCGTTTAGGTCCTTTGTCATGCATTTTAATAATACCTGACTCCATTTCACCTAGACCGCCTATACCAGAACCAATCATCACGCCAAAACGTGATGCATCAATTTCGTCAACATTAAGTTTTCCATCTTCAACTGCTTGTACAGCTGCTGCAACTGCGTATTGTGAATATAAGTCCATGCGTTTATATTCTTTACGACCCATATAAAGCGATGGATCAAAGTCCTTAACTTCAGCAGCGACACTAATACCTGTTGCTGTTGCATCAAATTTTGTAATAGGTGCAAAACCGTGCTCGCCGTTTTTGATCCCATTCCAGTAATCTTCAACCGTATTTCCTAAAGGAGTAATAGCTCCCATACCTGTAATTACTACACGATTCATGATATTCCTCCTTACATGTACATTCCGCCGTTAACGCGGATGGTTTGACCTGTAATATAATTTGCTTTACTCAAGAAAACAGCTGCATCAGCAATGTCATTCGCTTGTCCAAATTTCTTCAATGGAATTTGATCCAACATTGCTTCTTTATTCTTTTCAGATAGGGCAT
>CAZLGI010000194.1:0-3066 GCA_964558995.1 uncultured Carnobacteriaceae bacterium
CTTTAGTGACTTAACGAGTGTTTTGATTTATTTCAACATTGCAAAATATTTCTTAGATTTAATTGTTGCTTAAGTTTAGTGCTTTTTCAACATCATGGTGCAGAATACCCGCTTCTTCGTATTCTTCACTAATCACGTGATAACCAAGATGCTGGTAAAATGGCAAAGCTTGATTTTGTGCACCAAGGCGTAAAAATTTAGCGTTTTTATTTCGGGCAATCATTTCGATCCCTTGCATTAAAGTTTTCCCGAAGCCTTTTCCACGTTCTTCTTTCAAAACAGCAACGCGCTGAACTTTATAAGTGTGGTTGCTAATTGGGTAAAGGCGACCGGTTGCGATTGGGTTTTTGTTTTCTGTATAAGCGACAATATGAAGGCAAGCAGCTTCCTTGTCATCAATTTCAATTTCGACAGGAACCTCTTGTTCACCAACGAAAACAATATTTCGAATCATTAAGGCATCTTTGTATGTTTGTGATTCCAGATTAGTTGTTTGTTCAAAAGTAAGCATTAAATAAACACTCCTTACAAATAAGATAAAGCTATGATAGAGCATTATACTTTCTTTGTAAACGTGGTAAAATGAAAAGCACTTGTTTTTTTCAGCATTAGAGGCGATAATATTCCCAAGAGATAAAATAAAAGGAGAGAATAAAGCTATGAACGCAGACCCCGATAGTCAGACGCTGTTTTGGCAGCTGTCACTGATTGTGGTTTTAACATTAATTAATGCTTTTTTCGCAGCATCAGAAATTGCATTCGTGTCTTTAAATAAAAATAAGATTGCCAACGAAGCAATCAAAGGTGATGAAAAAGCACGTAAAATATTAGCTTTACTTGATAATTCGGATGACTTTTTAGCAACGATTCAAGTCGCTATTACGTTTGCAGGCTTTTTATCTAGTGCTGCCGCTGCAAATACCTTTGCAAGCAAGCTGGAACCTCTATTAGGAGGTATTCCTGGTGCAGAGCAAGCTGCTGTATTAATTGTAACCATACTTCTATCTTATATTTCGCTAGTGTTTGGTGAGTTATTCCCCAAACAAGTTGCCATGCAGCGTTCTGAAGAATTTGCCTACTCAGGTGCAGGGGTAATTACACTCGTACAAAAGTTGTTTAAACCTTTTATACGTCTGTTGTCTTTCTCCACTAACGTATTAGCAAAAGTTACACCAATTAAATTTGATGAAAATCGTGATCACTTTACGCGTAATGAAGTACGAGATTTGCTTGAAAGAAGTAATTTACAAGGAACAATTGAAGCCGATGAGTTTCATATGCTGAAAGGTGTTCTGGCGATGGATAACAAATTGGGCCGTGAAATTATGGTACCACGAACGGAAACGTTCATGTTAGACATTGGCGATGATAAACTTGCAAGTATTGAAGCTTCCTTGTCATCACCCTTTACACGTATTCCGTTTTACGATGAGGATAAAGATAATATCATTGGTGTGTTGCATTTGAAGAATTTATTAAAAGAAAGTCGACGGATTCCAATAGAAGAAATTGATCTTCGAAATATCTTAATTGAACCGTTATTTTTACCTGAAACTATTTTGACGGATGAATTATTAGCTGTTTTGAAAAAGACACACAATCAGCTAGCGATTTTGCATGATGAATATGGTGGGATGGTAGGAATTGTAACGCTTGAAGATATCCTTGAGGAAATTGTTGGGGATATTGAAGATGAGTATGATGAGGCTTTTGTTTTGATTGAGAGGAAACAGGAGAATTTTTACGAGGTAGAGGGGGCGACTCCTTTGTATCGTTTTAATGATTTCTTCCATACTAACCTTGAATCGAGTTTGGTTGATACAATCGCTGGGTATTTATTGACGGAGTTAGGCGTTTTCCCGGAAGGTGAGATGCAGACGATTGAAAGAGAAGGTCTGCGCTTGTCGACGGTGGAATTTGATAACAATCGTCTGGCTAAAATTAGCGTTCAATATTTGGACACTGGGAAGATTCCAGAGCAGGAGCGTTTGGTTGTAGATGAAATTCCAACTATGAAAAAAGAATAATAATAGTGAATCCCAACCTGTTTTTAGGTCGGGATTTTTTTGTGGTAGGGAGACATTCGCTCATTCGGCCTGCGAGGTTGCTAAAGAATGACGTACAGAAAAATATATTCCAGTACTTCAGAGCTCAAAAAAACAGAGGAGATCTTTTCTGAAAAGCATTTATTTGTTATAAAAGCGTAGTGTTGTCTTAAATAATTACATTGATTTTAATTATTTAAGAAGGTGTTTATTTTTGGTTAGATTCCTGATTAGTTTTTTTAATATATGAATCCTTCTAGTCAAATGCTTTGATTCATCATTAAAGGACGATTAAATAGATGGAATATTATATAATCATTTACTGTTTTCTGAATAATTATTAAGATGATAATTAATTGACTATCGCTTAGTAGCAGGGTTTTATAGTTCTTATCACATATAATTGGTTCCGCTTACAATACTCATGAAATGATTATTCCGTTAATTGAGATTTATTTGTAATAGGAATGTAGTCAAACAGAAATGTAGCATGTCACTTGGCCAAAGAATCCTTCGAGCTATCTTTATAGAATAGTTTTTGAGTTTTCGAGGTCTATGATTTGTATGGA
Source organism: uncultured Carnobacteriaceae bacterium (assembly GCA_964558995.1). GTDB lineage: Bacteria > Bacillota > Bacilli > Lactobacillales > Aerococcaceae > Jeotgalibaca. The sequence goes on from CAZLGI010000194.1 coordinate 2,615, forward strand.
AGAAAGATCATTTTTTTATTTGAAAGTTCTTAATAAATTCAGCTGAAATAGAATTTATTAAGAACTTTCAATCGATACTTTGGGGAATGCTCTTAGCATTTCGTCGGGATCATTTATTACTTACCTTAGTCTTTAAAATCTTTTTGGAAGCGGATACTTACTTGACTGAAATCATCTTAGTGGGGAGATGATAGAAAGTTAATGATGAGGATGTGACCATTAAGAAAGAAGAAAATAAAACAATGATGCTAAAAGGAGAATAAAGATGAAAAAGAAAAGAATTGGACTTTTTGCGGGATTATTATCTGCTAGTGTACTATTAGCTGCTTGTGGAGGAGCTGGAGATGGCGGAAGCGATTCAGCAACTACCGATACAGGAAGCAAGGATACAGCAACAACTGAAACATCTAAACCGTCAGAATCTGAAAATACAAGTACAAAAGATTCAGTTT
>CAZLGI010000195.1:0-3051 GCA_964558995.1 uncultured Carnobacteriaceae bacterium
CGGGCCGTTTACAATTATTATGTCTGCCTTGAATGGGATTTCTAGTGAAGAGCAGCTGGCCGATGTATTTGGCCGTTCGAATATTGTTCATGCGGTGGCTCAGGGCATGGATGCGGTTAGGGACGCGAATGAGCTGCGTTATACCAAAATGGGTGAGTTGCGCATAGGAATCGATGTCTTGGAGAAACAAGCGCGTCTAGACAGCGTTTGTAGCTTTTTCAGGCAAACTGGTTTTCCTTATACGGTTGAAAGTGATATAAAGCACCGCGTTTGGAAAAAGTTCATGATGAACGTCGGAATCAATCAAGTCATTATGTTGATTGAGGGGACTTACGGCGATGTGCAAAAAGAAGGACCATCGCGTGAACTGATGATTGCTGCGATGAGAGAAGTGATCATGATAGCGAACGCTGAAGGTGTGCGTTTGACGGAAGAAGATATGCAAGATAATTTGGATTTACTAAATGTGTTATCACCTGACAACATGCCATCGATGCGACAAGATGGCTTGGCGAAACGCTATTCCGAAGTTGCGCTTTTTTCAGGCACGGTTTTGGAAAAGGCTGAAAAGAATCAATTAAATGTACCGACAAATCAGTATTTATTTGATAAAATAACAGGAATTGAAGCAACATACTAAAGGAGACTGTCAGCATGCAAATGGAAGAAATGAAAAAACGTTCAGAAGTACCTGTAGAATTAACATGGGATTTAACAGCTTTATTTGAAACACGTGAAGATTTTGACGAAGCAGTAGAAGAATTAAAAGCTAAGGTTGCAGCTTTTGCAAAAACTTATGAAGGTAACTTGAATAACAAAGAAACGATTTTGGAAGCTTTGCCATTATATGAAGACATCCTGACGCTGTTTTCGGTGACAGGGTCTTACACTTTTTTACCAGAAGCAACCGATTTGACGAACTCTGACAACACGTCATTGGCACGTATGATGGATAATTTATCGGCTAAATTATCAGCAGACCTGTCTTTCTTCGATTCAGAATTAACTCAAGTAAGCGATAATGAGTTGGACGCATTGGCTTCTGATAAGCCTGTTTATGCGGCTTTTGTACGCGGGATTAAAGCACAAAAACAAGCGCAATTAGATCCAGCAGTTGAAAAAGCATTGGCACAATTATCACCAGCTTTTCGTGCACCAGAAAATATTTACGAACAAGCACGTTTAGGCGATATGGATTTTGGAACCTTTGAAGTAGATGGCAAAGAATATCCGCTAAGCTTTGTGTTATATGAAGATCACTATATGTACCACACCGACACAGCCATCCGTCGTGCTGCGTTTGATAAATTCTCGAGTGTATTGAAAGACTACGAAAACGTTGTGGCGCAAGCTTATTATACGAAATTACAAACTGAAAAAACTATCGCAACGATGCGTGGATTTGATTCGATTTTTGATTATCTATTGTATGATCAAGAAGTAGACCGCGACATGTACAACCGTCAAATCGATGTGATTATGTCTGACTTAGCACCAGTGATGCAGAAATATATTACCCACGTTAAAGAGGTTCAAGGTTTGGATAAGATGACTTATGCAGACTTGAAGATTGACTTGGATCCTGAATATTCACCAGCTGTAACAGTTGAAGACTCGAAGAAATTGGTTGAAGATGCGATTTCTGTTTTAGGTGAAGAATATACAGACATGATTATGAAAGCTTATCCAGAGCGTTGGGTAGACTTTGCACAAAATATTGGGAAATCAACAGGTGGTTTCTGTAGTAGTGTGACTGCCAACCGTGCTCACCCATATATTTTAATGTCATGGACGAATCACTTGAGCAACGTTTATACGTTGATTCATGAATTTGGTCATGCAGGCCAATCAATTATGGATTACGATACGAATACCGTTCTTGGCTCAGGTCCATCCTTGTACTTAATCGAGGCACCGTCGACCTTTAATGAATTGCTATTGACAGACTCCTTAACGCATAAGACTGATGACCCACGTATGGAGCGTTTTGCTTTGACAAAAATGCTTGCTGATACATACTTCCATAATTTTGTAACGCATTTACTAGAGGCAGCTTACCAACGTGAAGTTTATGAATTAGTGGATGCAGGTCAGAGTTTTGACGCACAGAAACTAAGTGACATTAAGCGTTCAGTTTTGGAAGCTTTCTGGGGCGATGCAGTTGAAATTAATCCTGGAGCTGAATTGACATGGATGCGTCAAGTTCATTACTACATGGGCTTGTATTCATACACTTATTCAGCAGGGCTGACAATTGCAACTCAAGCGTTTTTGAAAGTGAAAGAGGAAGGCCAACCTGCAGTTGATCGTTGGTTAGAATTCTTAGGTACAGGAAATACATACGTGCCTGCAGAAGCAGCAGCAATCGCTGGTGTGGACATCAAAACTGACAAACCACTAAAAGATACGATTAATTATTTAGATGACGCAGTGACGCGCATTATTGAATTAACTGAAGAACTGAAGAATTGAAAAAGAAGGAGCGTATGAACAATTTGTTTAACAAAGAAGACACACTGACATTTTTAGTAGACTTACTTTCAATACATAGTCCAAGTGGTTATACGACCAAGGCGATTGACTTTTTAAGAGAAACAGTTGAAGAGCTTGGTTATGAAACAGAAACGACCCCGAAAGGAAATCTTCACGTTCGAGTTGTCGGAAAAGACACGAGTCTAACTCGCGGCCTGAGTGCCCACGTGGATACATTAGGTTTAATGGTTCGTTCGATTAATAGTGACGGAACGTTGGCGCTGACGAAATTAGGCGGCCCATTGACTCCAACGTTGGACGGCGAGTATTGTGACGTGATTACACGTGACGGAACGATTTATACTGGAACAATTTTATCTAAATCGCCATCGATTCACGTATACACTGACGCTTCGACCAAGGCAAGGGACATTGATAATTTAGTCGTGAAACTTGATGAGCGCGTTAAAAATAAAAAAGACGTGCAAGATTTAGGAATTTTGAACGGCGATATTGTGGCTTATAATCCGAAAGTTGAAGTGACTGAGTCTGGCTTTATTAAGTCACGTTTCTTAGATG
>CAZLGI010000196.1:0-3030 GCA_964558995.1 uncultured Carnobacteriaceae bacterium
CAATTAGGCGAAGACATGGCTGATCAAGTTTATGCCTTTCGTATCCACTGTTATCAAACGATGTTGCCTGCAGTCTTAAAAGCAAAATATGATAAAGAATTCTATCTAACAAATGGAAACAATGAGGAGCCTTTATTCGATGTTTTTGAAGGGAAAGATACGTTGTCCTGGGATAAAGCAATCGAAAAAGACGTTCTTGTTCAACTATTAAAATGGAAGAAACAAGGTATTGTTGATGTTCGTTACTTAGTTAAAAACCAAGCGAAAGTTAAAAAAATTAAACGCTATCAATCAACTCTAAGTGAACTTGAGATTGAAGACCTTTTATTTACGGTTTCAAAAAATGCTGTTCGCCAAAGGGATCTTTTGCTCGCCTTAATGACGACGCGAGAAGAAGTTTTAACCGCAAAAGAATTTAATGATGAATTTGATATTCAATCAGTCATCCTTCGAACAGGTGTCAAAAAAGGCTGGTTAAAGGAAATTGAAGAAGAAGTTTATCGAGATCCATTCGCAGACCGTGAATTTGCGAGAACTGAAGCCTTAAACTTAAATGAAGGACAGGTAAATGCTTATGAAACGGTTATGGATGCAATCGAGAAAGAACGTCATGAAGTCTTCTTATTAAAAGGTATTACAGGTAGTGGGAAAACAGAAGTCTATATGCAATTAATTGCTGAAGTACTAAAAAAAGAACAAACTGCTTTGATGCTTGTACCTGAAATTGCACTAACGCCACAAATGGTGACACAATTTAAAGGCCGCTTCGGTGAAGAGGTTGCTGTGATGCACAGTCGTTTGTCAACGGGTGAGAAATTTGACGAATGGCGTAAGATCAAACGTGGCGAGGCTAATGTTGTTGTTGGAGCACGATCATCTATTTTTTCACCAGTTGAAAATCTAGGTATGATTATTATTGATGAAGAGCACGAAACAACTTATAAGCAGGAAGAAAATCCGAAATATCACGCACGTAATGTTGCGATTTATCGAGGCGAATTCCATAACTGCCCAGTGATACTTGGTAGTGCAACGCCATCCTTGGAATCTCGTGCTAGAGCACAGAAGAACGTTTATACCTTATTAGAATTAAACGAACGTGCGAATCAAAAGGCTTTGCCAAGCGTCGAGATTATCGATATGCGAGATGAGTTTCAAAAGAATAACCGAAGTAACTTCTCGTTGATTTTACAAGAGAAAATTAACGATCGTTTATTAAAGAAAGAACAAATTGTACTTTTACTAAACCGCAGAGGTTATTCGTCATTTATTATGTGTCGTGATTGTGGCTTTGTTTTAGAATGCCCAAATTGCGATATTAGTCAAACCTTCCATATGGATACAAAAGGAATGAAATGTCACTATTGTGGCCACGAACAGGGCGTTCCGAAAAATTGTCCGAAATGTCATAGTCATCAATTCCGTTATTATGGGACAGGGACGCAGAAAATCGAAAAAGAACTAAAAGACTTATTTCCTGAAGCGAATATTATTCGGATGGATGTCGATACAACAAGGAAAAAAGGATCCCATGAAAAATTACTCTCTGCATTTGGTAGAGGAGAAGCGGATATTTTACTAGGAACTCAAATGATTGCGAAGGGGTTAGATTTCCCTAACATTACCTTAGTAGGTGTGATTAATGCTGATACATCATTAAATCTGCCTGATTTCCGTTCATCTGAGAAGACCTTTCAGTTGTTAACTCAAGTAAGTGGGCGAGCAGGACGTTCAGAGTTAACTGGTGAAGTGATTGTACAAACCTTTAACCCAGATCACTATGCGATCCGCTATGCTCAACTACACAATTATAATGGGTTTTACCGACAGGAAATGTCATTACGCCATCAAGGGGGCTATCCACCTTATTATTTCACGACGCAAATAACCGTTAGTGATAAAGATGAAGATAAAGCTCATGCGAAAATCTATGAGATTAACGCTTTAATTAGAAAGCAAATGGGACCACAGACAATTGTTTTAGGCCCATCTAAAAGCTCAATTGCGAAAATGAATAATCGTTATTATTTCCAATTGTTGATTAAATACAAACAAGAAGCTAAGTTACATGAGGTTCTAAAACGAATTTTAGATCATTCACAAAAAGATAATGCAAAAGGTCTATACATTTCGATTGATACAGAACCCGTTAATTTTTTCTAAACGATATAGTTGGTTTATAGGGTAAGCCTAAACCCTAAATTGAACAATACGAGGAGAGAAGGTAACTTTGTCATCATTTGGCAAAATTACGACACAAATGAAACGAATTATATTTATGGGAACACCAGAATTTTCAGTTCCAATTTTAAATGCACTAGTAGAAAGTGATTATGAAGTGATTGCAGTGGTTACTCAACCAGATCGGCCAACAGGTAGAAAAAGAGTCTTAACGCCGCCAGCAGTTAAAATAGCGGCTGTTGAACATGATATTCCAGTTTATCAACCAGAAAAAATTTCTGGTTCTCAAGAAATGGCTGATTTGATTGCTCTAGAAGCTGATTTAATCGTAACAGCTGCATACGGACAGTTTTTACCAACAAAACTATTGAATGCACCAAAACATCGTGCGATTAACGTTCATGCGTCCTTGTTGCCGAAATATCGAGGTGGTGCGCCGGTTCACTATGCGATTATCGAAGGTGAAAGTGAGACAGGTATTTCGATTATGTATATGGAGAAGAAAATGGATGCAGGTGATATTTTATCGCAAAAGAGCATTCCAATTGAAAAAGAAGATGACGTGGCATCCATGTTTGATAAGCTAAGTTTCCTAGGTCGAGATCTGTTAATGGAAACTTTACCGGAATTTTTTGCCGGAAATATCACACCGATTAAACAAGATGAAAGCAAAGTGACGTATTCACCAAATATCTCACGTGAAGAAGAACGCATTGATTGGACAAAGACCGCTCTGCAAATTGCTAATAAAGTCCGTGGTATGCGTCCTTGGCCAGTCGCACACGCCATGTTGGAGGGCGAAAGATGTAAAATTTGGCAAGCAGTTGAAACGGACCGAACAACGGAGCT
>CAZLGI010000197.1:0-2331 GCA_964558995.1 uncultured Carnobacteriaceae bacterium
TCTCTCCTCAAACTTCGTTACGAAATCCCTTACATTACTCAATTTTACCTTTCATGAAATATAAATCAAGTCTGTGAAAGACTTGATACGATAACCTTTATTTTCGAACAAAAAAAGCTAGCTTCAATAGATGCTAGCTTTTTTGAGATCTCTACCCAACTTGATAACCTTTATACTCATCACAACGTAATAACTTCTGAGCATTTAGAACACGCTCTTGAGTTGGTGGATCAATGCCTTCTAATTTATAAGGGATGTTCAAGGCATCATATTTATAAACACCCATCTTATGATACGGAAGAATTTCTACCTTTTTCACATTATCTAAAGTCGCGATATAATCACCTAAACGCTTCAGATACTTGTCATAGTCAGTACGCTCTGGAATTAACACATGTCGAATCCAGACAGGTTTTCCAATTTCAGATAAGTATTGCGTCATCTCAATAATACTTTCATTTCTCCACATGGTTAATTTCTTATGTTGTTCAGAATCGATGTGTTTAATATCCATCAAAATTAAGTCAGTCACTTTCATTAACTCTTCAAAACGACCGAAAAATGGCTCGTCACGCGTAAATGGTTGCCCACACGTGTCAATAGTCGTGTTAACACCCATCGCTTTAGCTTTTTGGAACAATTCAATAATGAAGTCAATTTGCAACAACGGCTCACCACCACTAATTGTGATGCCACCTTTTTCACCCCAAAAATCTTCATATTGCATAGCCATCTCTAATACTTCATCAGTTGTCATTTCATCTCCGCCACCAATATTCCATGTGTCGGGGTTATGGCAAAATTCACATCTCATTCGGCATCCTTGTAGGAAAACAATAAAACGAATACCAGGTCCGTCAACTGAACCAAAACTCTCTGTTGAGTGTACAAATCCTGTCAGTGCTTTCGACATGTTATAAACTCCCTTCATTCTGTGTGCTAACTTCCCCATCAAAAGGAGAGAAGCTTTCTTTCCCTTTGATGGAAAAGCGGATGACATCTCATCATCCGCTATCCATAGTAATTATCTAAACTTACATACTTTCGTGCATTGTACGGCTAATGACGTCCATTTGTTGTTCACGTGTTAATTTAACGAAGTTAACTGCGTAGCCAGATACACGAATCGTCAATTGAGGATAGTTCTCTGGGTGATCCATTGCATCTAACAAAGTATCACGGTTAAACACGTTTACGTTCAAATGGTGTCCGCCTTTTTTAACGTAGCCATCAAGCATACTTGATAAGTTTTCTTCTTGAATGTCATCTTCACGCCCTAATGCTTTAGGGATGATTGAGAATGTATTTGAAATGCCGTCTCGAGCGTACTCATAAGGAACTTTCGCAACAGAAGATAGACTTGCTAGAGCACCGTGTGTATCTCTTCCGTGTTGTGGATTAGCTCCTGGTGCGAATGGTACAAATGCTTCACGACCATCTGGAGTTGCTCCTGTGTTCTTACCATACACAACGTTTGAAGTGATTGTGAGGATTGATGTTGTGTGTGTTGAATCACGATATGTTTTGTGTTTTTTAACTTTGCTCATGAAGTCTTTTAATAACCATACAGCAATGTCATCAGCACGATCATCGTTATTACCGTATTTAGGATAATCACCCTCAACGATATAATCGACTACTAGGCCGTTTTCATCACGAACTGTTTTTACTTTAGCGTATTTAATTGCAGATAGTGAGTCTACAGCAATTGAGAAGCCTGCAATACCTGTTGCCATTGTACGCATAACATCTGTGTCATGTAGAGCCATTTCTAAATCTTCGTAGCTATATTTGTCATGCATGTAGTGAATCACGTTTAGTGTGTTGATATAGAGTTCTGCGATCCATTCGTTCATTAAATCATATTTTTCCATTACTTCGTCATAATCCAAGTATTCTGAAGTAATTCCTTGGTACTTAGGTCCAACTTGTTTCTTCGTTACTTCGTCAACGCCGCCATTGATTGCATATAGCAATGTCTTAGCTAAGTTCGCACGTGCTCCGAAGAATTGCATTTGTTTACCAATACGCATAGCAGATACACAACATGCGATACCGTAATCATCGCCCCATTCACGACGCATGATGTCATCATTTTCATATTGGATTGAACTTGTTTCAATAGAAATGTGTGAACAGAAGCGTTTGAATGCTTCAGGTAAACGCGTTGACCATAAAATCGTCAAGTTAGGCTCTGGAGCAGTTCCCATGTTTTTCAGTGTTTGTAAGAAACGGTAACTGTTTTTTGTTACTAATGTACGGCCATCTTCACCCATACCACCAATTGATTCTGTTACCCAAGTTGGGTCTCCAGAGAATAATTCGTTGTAA
>CAZLGI010000197.1:2342-3020 GCA_964558995.1 uncultured Carnobacteriaceae bacterium
TCTAGCAAATTTAACCAAGCGTAATTTCATAACGAAATGGTCAACGATTTCTTGTGCTTCTTTTTCTGTTAACGTACCATTGTCTAAATCACGTTGGATGTAGATGTCTAAGAATGTTGAGACACGTCCTAGTGACATTGCTGCACCGTTTTGTTGTTTAACAGCTGCTAGGTAACCAATGTATAACCATTGGAAAGCTTCGATAGCTGTTGTTGCAGGTTGTGAAATATCGAACCCATAAATGTTGCCTAATTCTTTCAAATCTTTAAGTGCACGGTACTGTTCGCTCATTTCTTCACGTAAACGGATAATGTCTTCTGACATTGTGCCATTTCCTAGCACTGCATAGTCAGCTAATTTTTCGTTCATTAGGAAGTCAACACCATAGAGGGCTACACGACGGTAGTCTCCGATAATACGTCCACGTCCGTATGCATCTGGTAATCCAGTAATAACTTTGTTCGAACGTGCTGCGCGCATCTCTGGTGTGTAGACATCGAATACACCTTGGTTGTGTGTTTTTCTGTAGTCACGGAAGATTTTTGATACTTCAGCATCAATTTCATAACCGTAAGCTTCAGCAGACTGTTCACTCATACGAATACCACCAAATGGTTGTAGAGAGCGTTTGAATGGCTTATCCGTCTGGAAACCAACGATTTTTTCTTCGTCTTTGTT
>CAZLGI010000198.1:0-3012 GCA_964558995.1 uncultured Carnobacteriaceae bacterium
TATGATTTTCATAGAATAGGAAGATGAATATGATTGAAGTAAAAAATCTACAGGTAAAATATGACGACTTCATTGCAATAAATGATGTCAACCTAGAAATTAAAGAAGGAGAATTTTTTACCTTACTTGGGCCATCGGGTTGTGGAAAAACAACAACTTTACGTGCGATTGCTGGCTTTATTGATCCGAGTGAAGGGACAATTGAAGTTAATGGAAAGAATATTATTTCGACACCTGTTGAAAAAAGAGGTTTAGGCATGATTTTCCAATCTTATGCCTTATTCCCAACGATGACGGTTTACGACAATATTGCTTATGGGTTAAAGATTGATAAAAAGTCTAAAGCAGAAATTGAAGCACGTGTCTATGAACTGGCCGAACTGGTTGAATTAAACGAAGAACAAATGGAAAAGAATGTTTCTGATTTATCTGGTGGGCAACAACAACGTGTCGCAATTGCTCGAGCTTTAGCGAAAAAACCGGGAATTGTTTTATTTGACGAGCCATTATCCAATTTAGATGCGAAATTAAGAAAACAATTACGATTAGAACTGAAACGTATCCAACGAGAAACAGGGATGACGGCAATTTATGTCACGCATGATCAGGACGAAGCGCTTGAGATATCAGACCATATCGCAGTTTTTAACAATGGAAAGATTGAACAGATTGGGACGCCTCGAGAAATTTATGACCGGTCGGCGACGGAATTTGTTTGTAACTTTATTGGGGATGCAAATTTTTTAGGGACGCCTTTTATTGAATACATTAATGCGAACACCACAAATCGCCCCTTTGATCCAAATGGTAGACATTATATTCGAGAAGAAAAAATTAAGACATGGGTGCCAGAAGGCTCAACGGATTTAGCGGTTCCTGCAAAAATTATTGAACAAATTTTTTATGGCACGTTCTCCACATACATATGTGAAGCTTTAGGGTCAACCATCCGCATGATTGTAAAAGAAGATGGGAATGCGATGATTGAGTCAGATAAGGAACTCACGATGTATATTGATCCAAACGACATCTTAGAATACGGAGGCGAATAACATGAATAAGGGAATCACAGAGAAATTAAAAGATTCAAACCTCCATGTGAAACTACCTTTTTACCTATTCTGTTTGTTTATTGCTTGGTTTATTTTTGCTTTACTCATCTGGCCCAATATGAATGTGTTAATTGATACCTTTTGGGTGGATGGGGAACTAAGCTTATCGGCTTTTGAACGCATTTCTCGCTCGAGTCGTGCGATTCGTGCGGTACTCAATTCCTTTCTATTAGCGACGACTTTAACGATTACTGTAAATATTGTTGGAACTTTTATAGTATTAGTCACTGAATATTTTGAAATCAAAGGGTCCAGTATTTTAAGAATCGGGTTTCTATCGACTCTGGTCTTTAGTGGAATGGTGTTAAATAACGGCTACCTTTATGTTTATGGTCAAAGTGGCATTCTGACAAAAGCGTTAATGCAAATCATACCTGGTCTGGAACCGGGTTGGTTTACGGGCTATCCAGCGGTCTTGTTTGTTATGACCTTTGCCTGTACGACGAACCATATGTTGTTTTTACGAAATGGTGTGAAAGGGTTAGACAATAATACGATTGAAGCGGCGAAAAACTTAGGCGCTACCCAATGGCAAGTCTTGAAAGATATTGTCTTTCCGACGTTATTTCCGATTATTATTACGCTCGTCATTATGTCTTTCCAATTAGGTTTAGGTGCGATGTCGGCACCGATTATGGTTGGTGGCGAATTTGAAACCATTTCACCACTCATTTTAAATTTCACGCAGCGTCCTTCTTCAAGAGACTTAGCGGCCTTACTTTCGATTGTGCTAGGAATCGCCCAAATTATCTTATTAGTGGTTATGACGCGTAATGAGAAAAAAGGAAATTACATGTCGATTTCGAAAACGAAAACGCGTGTGACCAAACAAAAAATTGAAAATAAAACCGTCAATGTGCTCGTACACACTGTGGCGTATCTGTTATTTTTCATTTATACGATTCCTTTAATCTTAGTTATACTCTTTTCATTCATGAACTTACAAGGGATTTCACAATCTGTATTGTCGTGGGAATACTTTACTTTAAGTAATTATACGGATATTTTAACGAATAATAATAATTATGGTCCGTTACTGACCAGTATGATTTATTCGGGTGGGGCTGCCGTGCTTGCGGTATTATTCATGATTATGATTGCTCGTATTGTGATGAAAAATAAAGAGAGTAAATTAGCTGAATGGATGGAGTACTTCTTTTACATTCCATGGCTACTGCCTGGTTTAATGTTAGCCTTAGGGTTAATTATTTCTTATGATTCACCTTCCTGGCTTCTTTTTGGCAATAGTGTGATCGGGAGTGTCTGGATTCTACCTTTAGTGTATTTAATTATGATGTTGCCTTCGACTTTGCGTTATATCAAAGGGGCTTATTACTCGTTTGATAACAACTTAGAAGATGCATCACGGATATTAGGGTCATCACCAACACGGACCTTTATTCGCATTATTTTACCGGCGTTATTACCAACCGCTTTGGCGCTTGTGGCTTTGAACTTTAATAATTTCCTGGCTGACTATGACTTATCTGCCTTTCTTTACCATCCCGCTTACCCGACCATTGGGATAACGATTCGACAAAATGCGGATGCGGCGAACAACGTGAATGCGGCGGCCGTCAACTTAGTGTATTCGGTCATTATTATGGCGATTAGTTCGGTAATGTTCTATCTGGTTTATGGGAGAGGGTCAAAGATTGGCGAGCGTAGAAGTGGCATTAGGAAAAACAAACGACGAATCAAAGCACCGGTGATTGAAACAGGCTTAGGTGACACCAGTGTAGATGATCCGGCGACAGGAGTGTAGCAATGCGTTCAAATAAATTTTTAGACCAACTCGAACATTTGCCTTTTTTAATCATGTCTCACCGTGGTTTTTGGGGTGGAAATGTGATTGAAAACTCGATTGAATCTACGCAGTTGGCATTTAAAGCTGGGGCGG
>CAZLGI010000199.1:0-3007 GCA_964558995.1 uncultured Carnobacteriaceae bacterium
AAGAACCTGAAGTTCCAGAAGCACCACCGGAAGATGATGAAGAGGAACCTCCTTCAGAACCAGATCCAGGAGATTGGGAGCCTATTCCAGACGAGCCAGTTGAATAAGAATCATAGCCAAGCAATGCGTCTTTAAGAGATGTGTTGCTTTTTTTATTAAAAACAAACTCCACTCACCAACATGAAATTCCGATGAAAGCCAATCACCATAGAAGAATTCTCAGTATAGATGTTGTATAATATATGTATATAAATATAGAGTAAGTAAATATATTGTAACTCCACCGCTAGTCGATCGTCGTTTTTGCTGACTTTTTGGCGACGTCCGAGAAGTGTCCAGTGTCCGTAGAGAAAGGATCTTATTTATAATGAAAAATGGAAATGAGCAGGGCAATCGCAATTACAATAATCAACTGACTTTGGCAGAACAAGTGTCGTCTCATTACGATGAGAGGGCGGGGATCGTTCGGGTGACACCTGAATTTGAGCAGACTTTTGCCTTTGACGGACAGCTAGGGGTCAACTACTCACCTGAATCAACGATTTTCAGAGTGTGGTCACCAGTTGCTATTAAAGTCGAACTTATAATTTTTAATGATTTTAACAATAATGAAAAAGAACGCCATATAATGTCGACGATTTCGCCAGGGGTTTTTGAAAAAGAAGTTCTTGGAGATTTGGATGAAACGGCTTATTTATACGCGCTGACTTATCCGGATGGTCAAGTTGTCGAGTCGATGGATCCTTATGCAACGGCTGCAACTGTGAATGGGGAACGTGCGGTTGTGGTTAATTTAGCGAACACAAATCCAGAAAATTGGGCGCGCATGGAGCCATTTTCGGCAACGACTGACGCGGTAATTTACGAAGCACACATTCGCGACTTTACGATTTCAGCTGACAGCGGTGCGAAAAACAAGGGTAAGTTCCTTGGTATGATTGAAAAAGAGACGAAAACGCCGGCTGGACATACGACTGGTTTGGATTATTTGAAAGAGCTTGGCATTACCCATTTACAACTTTTACCAATGTTTGATTTCTATACTGTGGACGAGCGCAATCCGGCTTCGTCCTATAATTGGGGCTACGATCCGCTGAACTTCAATGTGCCGGAAGGGTCGTATGCGACAAATCCCTACGAGCCGAAAACACGGATTATGGAAATGAAGCAGATGATTCAAGGTCTGCACGATGCAGGGATTCGTGTAATTATGGATGTTGTTTATAATCATGTTTATAAAATTGAAAATCATTCCTTTAGCAACACCGCACCGGGGTATTTTTTCCGTCGTTACGAAGACGGTTCACTGTCGGATGGGACGGGTGTTGGCAATGACTTGGCGTCGGAACGTGTAATGGCGCGTAAATATATTGTTGATAGTGTGAAATATTGGGCGCAGGAATTTAATTTGGATGGTTTCCGTTTTGATTTGATGGGGATTCATGATGTCGAAACGATGAATGAAGTCCGCGAGGCGCTTAATGAGATCGATCCGTCGATGATTATTCTAGGTGAAGGTTGGGAGTTGAACACTAACTTGCCAGCTGAAGAAAAGGCAACGCAGAAAAATGCCGACCGACTGCCGGGGATTGGTTTTTTTAACGACGCTCTTCGTCTTGCGGTCAAAGGAAGCGACATGAACGGCGGCGCTGACACTGGTTTTATTAGTGGAAAAGCGTACCAGGAACAGTGGATTGCGATCAATCAGCAGGGCGGAACCTATTACCCTGAGGATATGGCGACTTACCGTTCGCCGGATCAGCTGATTCAATATGTTGAAGCACATGACAATCACACTTTGTACGACAAATTACAGGTGAGTATGCCGGCTGACAGTGAAAGAACGCGGTTGCAAAGGCATTTGCTGGCATCGAGTTTAGTGTTGCTGTCACAAGGTGTTCCGTTTATTCATGCAGGGCAAGAATTTTTCCGGACGAAAAAGGGTGACGCGAATAGTTACCAGTCGCCGGACGAGATTAATTTAATGGATTGGACGAGGAAAGATGCCTATCCAGAGGCGGTTGCTTATTTGAAAGGCCTAATTGCTTTGCGCAAATCAGAGCCACTCTTTAGAATGCGGACGACTGAAGCGATTACGAAGCATATGGAAGTCTTGAAAGCCGATTATTATCAAATTATTTGGCAACTTGAGGATCAGGATCGTTTATATTACGTCTGTTTCAACGGGAACGGCGATCCGGCTCAGTTCGAAGTCGAAGAAGCTGATTACCAAGTTCTCGTTCATGACGGCATAGTGACGTTGACGAACCCGCCAGTTTGGGAAAAACAGTCAACAATCACAATCGAAGGTTTTTCAACAACAGTAATTCGAAAATTAAAATAAAAAGTTGAGGTGGGAGCGGAATGATTAAGTTAGTGGCCATTGATATTGATGGCACGTTGTTAAATGAAAAAAAGGTGCTGACTAAAAAAGTCCGTGACGTCATCCACCAAGCTATGGAAAAAGGCGTAAAAATTGTTTTGAGTACCGGTCGGCCGATCGAAGGCATCAAGCCGTATTTGAAAGAACTCGGTTTTTCCGAAGAAGAAGATTATGTGATTTCGCAAAATGGGGCGGCAATCACGCGGACGGATACAATGGAAATTATTGCGCAACAAATCCATCCCTTGGAAGACCTTGCTGAGCTTTATCATTTGGGCAAGGAATTTCCGACCGATACGCTGATGATAAATGAAGAACATTTTTATATGGTTTTGCCTCATGGCGTCGAACCGAGTGTCGATCCTGATGTTTTGGACGAGGGGAAAACTTTGAATATGGATGTTGAAGTCATACATCTCGATCATTTGAAGGAAGACAGTGAGATTTTGAAAGTGATTTACTTTGGTGACGTGGAAGAAATTGATGAAGTCGTCGCGGCAATTCCGCGCGACTTTTACGAACGCTATTACATCGTTCGAAATGAACCGTATTTGATTGATGTGATGGTAAAAGGTGTTAATAAAGGAGTAGCTTTGAAAAGACTAGCAGAGCACTTGGACATCA
>CAZLGI010000200.1:0-2999 GCA_964558995.1 uncultured Carnobacteriaceae bacterium
TGGAGGGGGGCAGATTCGCTACCCCTCCATATGTTCACTGAAAATCGGACTGTTCTATTATAAAATGGTCTGGCTTATTTTTCATTATATACTGGATTTTTCTAATTAAATTTTAATCCTTCGCTACAAATTACCGGATCGATAAATTGAAATGAGTAGCCAGAGCCCAAAGAGACCAGAGATAATAAACCCAGCTTGGCCGAGGAATTGTCCGCCTGGCGTGACCGACATAATCGCACTTGAGAGCAGTAAGCCGACGATAATTAAAGACATGACGATTCGATTGGACATCTTTTTTAAATCTGCCCATTTTTCATCCAAATCATCCGTGTCGATATTAACGCGTAAACGACCATTAATCGCTTGCTTCAAGAGTTCTGCCATGTTTCCTGGTAATTCGCTGGCATCTTTCAAAAAGTTGTAACCTCGAATGGTTAATTTTTCCTTATTAAATTGCTCTTGGATAAAACTTTCAATCGTTCGATTTTCACGTAAAAAATCTTTTGCCGTTGTGATTAAGTTCATATCGGGAGCCAATTCTTGAAAGACCCCTTCTAAAATCGACAACGACTTCGCCAAAATGGTTAATTCACTTGGAATCGATAAATTATGATGCTTGAACATGCGAATAAAATTCGTAATGAACTCGGTCATATTAATATTACGCATGTCAGAAGTCAGATGAGAATCAAATATGTGCTCAATGTCATTATAGAGAATGCGTTTATCTAACGGTAATCGTGGTGTGGCCAACTCTAAGCAGACCTTGACCATCAGATCAATGTCGCGTGATGCCATACCTTCAATCAAGGAATTCAATGATTGACGCATGCTGTCAGGCAAGCGGCCCATTATTCCGAAGTCGATGAAATAAATTTTTCCTTCTTTAATAATGAAGTTCCCTGGATGTGGATCGCCATGGAAAAAGCCGTCACTAAAAATTTGCTTCAAGTAAGACATCATTAATTTCTTAGTAATATCTTCAAAATCATAGCCCAGCATCTCAAGTTGTTCTTGATTGGTAATTTTCGTTCCTTCTATATATTCTTCTACCAAAATGCGTCTTCTCGTCATGCCTTCGTAAACACGAGGCACGCCCACGCAAGCTACATCTTTGTTTAAGTCCCGAAACTCATTTAACATCCGTGCTTCGTTTCGGAAATCCAACTCAATTAACGTATTATCTTTTACTTGTTGAAAGGCTTCCTTAGGGTCAATGACATCGACAATTGATCTCGGCACCCGGCTACTTAATTGAATTAAAATATCCAAGTCACGAATCAAGAGCTCATCAATCACTGGACGTTGCACTTTCAAAATCACTTCTTCTCCAGTACGTAAAATCCCCTTATGAACTTGGGCGACCGACGCACTTGCGAGAGGCTTCTCGTTAATTTCCAGAAATACTTCGCCTAACGTTAAACCGACATCTTCAAAGAAAATCCGTTCAACTTCCGCAAATGGAAAATCTGGTGCTTGGTCTTGTAGCAGTGATAATTCATCAACAAAAGGTTTGGGGAGAATATCCAAACGCGTCGAGAGAATTTGGCCAATCTTAATAAAGCTCGGCCCTAATTTTTCAAAGGCACGGCGTAAATTCACCGCATCCACTTCAACCGCATTCTCTTGGTTTTTAATTTTATGATGGTAAACAAATCGAATCCCATATGCGGAGAGCGTTCGAACAATTTCTCTTAATCGCTTATCATTAGCCATTGGATTCCCCCTCACCTCAGTTCATCAGTATTATTTGTCCAACAAAACATCTAACTTGGCATTCAAGGCATCTAATTTCGCCTCTAATGCCGCAACATCTTCTTTTTTAGCAAAACCTAAATTATCTAATTCTTCTTTTTGAATCGGCCGTTTGTCAGTAACTTTTCTAGTTAACTCACTCTGCAGTTCTTTTCCTTCTTGGACGGTCACGCGTCCTTTTTCAACTAACTCGTCAATCAACTTTTCTGCTTTTTCTACTGATGTAGAGGTTAAACCAACGCCTGCTAAGAAAATTCTTTTTAATTCATTCATGTTTTTCCGCTCCTTTTTGGTTAAGCTGATAAAAGTGACACTGTATCTACTTCTATTTTAACGCATATCTGCTGATAATCCAGCTTAAACACCAAGTTATCAAAGAAAAGAATTCTATTTATGTCGCATATCTGATAAAATAATAAGAAGTATACGGACCTAGTCAAAAAGGAGATCATGACAATGAAGAATGCTAAGAACAAAATCTACCGTCTCACATTGCTTGGCATTTTAACTGCCATTATCATTATTCAAAATTTCGTACCATTTTTAGGGAATATTCCAATCCCGCCATTAAATCCAACTATTATTCAAATTACAGTGATAGTCGCTGCTTTTGTATTAGGGACAAAAGATGGCATCATTATTGGTGGTATTTGGGGTATTGTACGTTTAATTAAAGCTTACACGCTTCCAGCAACACCTTTAGATTTCTTACTTTTCACGAATCCACTGATTTCGATCTTGCCGCGTCTGTTAATTGGATTGACAGCTGGTCTTGTTTTCCAGTACTTCCACAAACGAAATAAAGACCAGATCGGTATGGTTGTAGGTGCGGTCGTTGGTTCCTTAACGAACACCGTTTTTGTACTTGGTTTTATTGCCCTACTCTACGGTGGCGAATATTCAGCTGCGTTAGGTGTTGCGCCAAGTGGTTTGATGGCAGCACTCGGTGTTGTTGTTGCGACAAACGGTGTAGCCGAAGCAATTGCATCAGCTATTTTAGCTCCGATTTTTAGTCGTGTGTTAATTAAAGTAAAGAGAAAGTCATAAAAGATGAACTTATCAGCAACACGGGCTTTCCAATAGTGAATGCTTTGTATTTATTAAATCGTATGGAGAAAAAAGTTGGATGCCTTAGTTCAATCGATTGATAATTTAGGACAAAGATTGGTGGGAAAGAAAACAGGGAGCTGGAAAAAACTCAGCTCCAAATAAAAGAATCCCTCAATTCATTCTAAAAACAGATA
>CAZLGI010000201.1:0-2967 GCA_964558995.1 uncultured Carnobacteriaceae bacterium
TTGAAACATACTCCGCATCCTTAATAATAATGTCTTTTTCGCAAACAGTACTCGCAATCGCCAACATCATGGCCATGCGGTGATCCTTGTGACTCCATCCCGTCGCTTCTCCTCGTAAAGAAGCCACGCCGGTAATATGTAACTCTTCACCAACGACACGAATATCAGCACCCAGCTTCGCCAACTCTTCTTTCGTCGCTTCCAGGCGGTCACTTTCTTTAATACGCAGACGTTTCAAATTAATGATTTGTGTTTCGCCGGGGCTCAAGCACGCTACTAATGCACTTACGGGAATAATATCGGGCACTTGCGCACCATCAATTGTCGCACCACCCACTAAGCCGGCAGGTGCGGAAGCTGTTACCGAATCGCCTTCAACCCGCATTGAAGCTCCTAACTGCTCCAAAATTTCCATGATGCCTTTGTCGCCTTGGTTCGAATGGGACTTCAATCCTGTCACCACGACATCATTCCCCAATGCACCCGCACTTAGGAAAAATGCCGCTTGCGAGTAATCTCCTTCGACCGTATATGTCTGCGCACGATAGCTTTGGCCGCCCGGTATTTCAAATTGACGTTTTGCTTCATTGTACGTTACGTCGATTCCAAAATCGCGCAACACTTCCAACGTTAATTCCAAATAGCCAATCGACTCCAGTTCCGTCGTAATCGCAATCACCGAATCTCCCGCTAACAACGGCAACGTAAACAACAATCCTGTGATGAACTGCGAGCTGATATTCCCAGCCATTTCATAACGTCCCGCTTGCAACCGACCACTCACTGTTAAATCCAATTCTGGCGTTCCGGATGGTTGAAAATGCAAACCCTGCTCGTTAAATATCTTTTCATACGTATCCATGGGGCGCGCGCCTAATTTACCGCGTCCGATGAAGCGCGTTTCACCTTCAAACAACGTCGCAATGGGAATGAAGAAACGCAACGTCGATCCTGATTCGTTTGCATCGATCAACCGATTCTGATTCGATTTATTTTTATACACGCCTTCAATTATTAACTTTTTCCGCGAACCGTCATCCAAAATCGTAATTTCCGCTCCAAATGCTTTCATACCTTCGATTGTGGCAATGATGTCATCGGACAAATCGATATTGCCGATGATGCTCTTACCTTCTGCTAAACACGCCGCGATAATCGCGCGGTGAGCCATGCTTTTTGAAGGTGGAATATTTACAACGCCACTTAACTTGGCAGGTTTAATTAACAAATCCGTCATTATACTTCGTGTCCTTTCAACAATGGTGAGAAGAAATCTGTTGGCGCCGCCATCGTGTGGGACTGTCCAACGGCATCCAACACGACGATAAATAGTGCATTTTCGATATTCTTTTTGTCATTTTTTATTAATGGTAAGATTTTTTGATAATCTGCTGCGACTGCTAATTCAGTCGGTAACGCATAGTGTGTCAGTAGTTCTTCGATGGCTTGTGTTGAACCGGCTTCACTGATTCCAAGTGCTTCGGTCAAACGATTCATGGCAACCATTCCAATGGAAATTGCCTGTCCGTGGGTGTACTTTTCGTAGTGGTAGTATGCTTCAATCGCATGGCCAATCGTATGGCCGAAATTTAGCAGCATACGCTCGGATGTATCCCGTTCGTCTGATTGAACCAAATCTCTTTTGATCGTACAACACTCTGCAATGATCCTTTCGATTTCCGCCATCACGTCTACACGCGATTCATAGTGTTTCAATTGTTGGAAGAAAGCTGCATCATGAATACAGCCGTATTTAATCACTTCTGCCATCCCGTCATTAAATGTCGAATCGGATAACGTTTCTAAAACATCCGGATCAATAATAACCAACTTTGGATGATAAAAAGCACCAACCAAGTTCTTTCCTTCCGGCAAATCAATCGCCACTTTACCGCCCACACTGCTGTCGACTTGCGCCAACAAGGTCGTTGGAATCTGAACAAAAGCAATGCCACGTAAATAACTCGCCGCTGCAAAGCCGGCTAAATCACCAATTACACCGCCACCAAAAGCAATCAGTAAATCACTTCGAGAAAGACCAAAAGCAATCAACCTTGAGAAGATCACTTGGAGGTTTTCCATCGATTTCGTCTGTTCACCAGGTTCAAGGACGATTACCGTCACTTCAAAACCCGCATCCGTCAATTGCGTCGTAATATGTTCGCCATACAAAGACTGGACATTTTCATCCGTAACAATCGCAATTTTTTTATTTTTATACACACTTTTAATTCCTTCTGCCAAGTGATTTAGCAACCCTTTTTCAATTTTCAAAGGATAATGAATATCTTTTGAAACGACATCAACCGATAGGACTGTCATACTTTCACCCCTTAGTTCAATTTAGCTGCAACCGTGCGACCTTCTACTTGCGCCAACACACGGATTTGCTCCATTAATTTATCGAATTCATCCGGTGTCAGACATTGCTCGCCGTCACTCCAAGCATTGGCTGGATCTTCATGCGTTTCAATCATCAAACCATCAGCTCCTGCCACAACCCCTGCTTTGGCACCCGCTGGCACTAAGTAAGATTCGCCACCTGCGTGACTTGGGTCAATAATAATTGGTAAATGCGTTCTTTTTTTAAGAACTGGAACGGCTTGAATATCCAACGTGTTACGTGTTTCTGTCTCGAATGTACGAATACCGCGCTCACATAAAATCACGTTGCCGTTTCCTTCTGACATGATATATTCTGCTGACATCAACCACTCTTTGTACGTTGCTGACAGACCGCGCTTCAAAAGAATAGGCGTTTGTGTTTTACCGATTTCTTTCAATAAGTCGAAGTTTTGCATGTTACGGGCACCGATTTGAATAACATCCACACGCGCAACGAATTCATCTAAGTACTTCGTAGACATTAATTCCGAAACAATCGGCATGCCCGTTTCTTTCTTCGCTAATTCCAGCAAACGCAACCCTTCTAATTCCAATCCTTGGAAAGAGTAAGGCGATGTTCTC
>CAZLGI010000202.1:0-2254 GCA_964558995.1 uncultured Carnobacteriaceae bacterium
AACTAAGAGGTCTTCTACTTGTTCCTTGATATATGAGTTATTTAACCAGAAAGACTGTTTAGTCATCCATTGATTCGAGTACTCGATTGAATCGGGCTTATTTATCCAATTCGCTTTCGTTGGCAATTTATCAGCGTGTTTTCCATTTTCAGAATAATCTCTTAGGCTCGCGTGGGGGCGTACATGACATATCATTTCGTCTGATGGATTTACAAAGTTATTCTCAATCCGAAAACCATTTCCCCGTGTCACCTTCTTAAGCTCTACGCCTTCGTTGATTTTTTTTACAGTATCTTCCCATACTTGACGAACAGGGCCTTGAAGATCACTCTCTGGCATAGTGAAGAATTTAACGCCTTTAAATGTATCTACTCCATTTTCTGTTTTCACAACAAAAAATAAGAAACGAGTATCGAGTAGAAAATTATGCCATTCAGCAGAAGGCTCTCCCTCTTCATTAAACCACGTTTCTTCACTCAACTCTTCAAAGTTAAAAGCAGGGAAAGACATATGTTCTTTATTTACATTCTTTTCATTAAATTTAATAGTTTTAAGAAGAATAGCGGCTTTCTCAAATTCTTCTACTTTTTCAAAGGAAGCATCACTGGTGTATCTTCCTTCTAAATCAAGGATGGCTGCTGCAATTTGATAATTTAAGTGTTTGGAATTCCCTACAATCCTGAAGTATTCTTTTAGTTTTTCTATAGACCAACCTATATATGGCTCGAATCTTTCTAATACAATCGTTTCGATATCTTTCTGTTTCAATTCAAACTTATCTTTAACAATCGATTCTGTTTTTTCTTCGCCAAAAATATACTTCCTAAGGATAGCCGTCATTTTAAGGAGTAAGCTCGTTGTTTAGCCGGTTTAGTTGAAAAAGGTTGGGATCTTACTGACTGTGAGTTTGCACCTTTAGTACAAGCAGATAAGTAATTTGTTAAACTCTCACTTAATTCGTGAGCCTTGCCTTTCTTCACGTAATCAGTAATTTTTTCCCAATCATTTTTTATGACTTCAAAGTCCTTAGGATTCTTAGACATTTCATATAAGATAACCTGATAAATAAACCAACTATCTTTGGGAACATCTTTTAGATATTCGTAAAAAGCAATTTCCATAGTTTCATTCTTATATAGAAAATGACTGTCTTCAAAAGATTCATTCACGATATCATGGTAGTTAATAATATTTAAAACCAATCGCTCTTTCGCACTAATTTTTCCGTTCTTCAAACGTTTAAAGGGTGTGGCTTTTAATTCTACTCTAGCTTCTTCCATATCTGGTTTACTACCATTGTCTTTTTCTTTTCCGAACCATTTTTCAAAAGCATCTCCAACGGAACTCTTTGATTCTTTTAAACTGACGTTTCCATTGATTTCAAAAAGCGTTTTTCCTTCTATATCTTTAGCATGATTATGTACTTCTTCTTTTGTTCTAAATTGCTCCATATAGATTCTCCTTCTCGTTATGCAGCTACAAAGGAACTTAGAAAGCTCAAATTCGCCTTCCTTTAATTTAGTATAACGGTTTATTGGATAAAATTTTAAAAATAATCAGAAATGGATCTTGATCTTAGAGAGAATTTATTGTATAATACGAAATGTACTGTCGAAAGGATGTTCGCATAATGAGCAAAGAATTAAATATACTAGAATTATTCGCAGGAGTAGGCGGCTTCCGAATTGGTTTTGAAAACTCCAATAAAAATCTATTTAAAACAAAATGGGCTAACCAATGGGAGCCATCAAGAAAATCTCAAGACGCATTTGAAGTTTATAACTATCGTTTCAATGACAGTGAAAATTTAAACACGGATATCGCTGAAATCTCAAATGAAAAATTTGAAGAAATGAACGCAGATATTATTGTCGGTGGTTTTCCATGCCAAGATTATTCTGTTGCACGTAGTAAAAAAGGTGAAATGGGTATTCAAGGAAAAAAAGGTGTTTTATTTTGGGAAATCATCAGAGCAGTCAATCATATAAAACCCAAATATTTAGTTCTAGAGAATGTTGATAGATTGCTAAAAGCACCATCCAAACAACGAGGGAGAGACTTTGCAGTTATGTTGGCTGCGTTTAACGAACTAAATTACTCAGTAGAGTGGCGAGTGATTAATGCAGCCGAATACGGAAGAGCACAAAGAAGACGAAGAGTATTCTTCTTCATTTATAGAAATGATTCAGAATTTGCTCAAGATATGGATAAGCGTTATGAACGCTATGCTGATGCTGAGGCCTATGCTCTTGAT
>CAZLGI010000202.1:2264-2963 GCA_964558995.1 uncultured Carnobacteriaceae bacterium
GCGTTATGAAACCCCCAAATCAGATTTATTCTTTAATGATTTTTCGTATGATCAATATATTTTTAAAGAGGGCTTGTTTGCTAAACAGTTCCCTGTTAAAGATACACCGGTGAAACAAAGACGAGCTTCCTATAAACTCGTAGGAGATATTGTTGAGGTTTCAGATAATTTCACGGGTAAAGTGTGGAATACTGGTGTAATGAGACATGGCCGGTACTTTACAATTGAAACTGAAGCTTTAGGAAATGAAGAGCTAATCCCATTAAGCCAAATTCTGCAACCAGAAAATGAAATAGACGAAAAGTACTATTTAACGGATCAGAAGAAATTAGAAAAATTCAAATATTTACGCGGCCCTAAGAAAATCGAAAGAACCTCAGCTGAAGGACACAAGTACATCTATTCTGAAGGCGGCATGTCACCTTACGATTCAGTAGATTTGCCTGCTAGAACAATGCTCACTTCCGAAGGTTCTTTGAATCGATCGACTCACTTTTTGAAGATTAATGGACGGTATCGCTTTTTAACACCAATTGAAGCTGAGCGATTACAAGACTTCCCAGACGACTGGACGAAGTACAAGTTAACTGAAGACGAAGAGGTCGTGCAGGTAGCAGATCGAATGAGAATGTTCTTCATGGGGAATGCACTCGTAACTGAAATTGTAAAAAGAATTGCTGACGGAATTGAAAATATTGA
>CAZLGI010000203.1:0-2864 GCA_964558995.1 uncultured Carnobacteriaceae bacterium
AAAGTATTAGTCTAACCTTGATATATAAAGAAAAAGCTATCAAAAGCCCAGCGGAATCGCTCGGACTTTGATAGCTTTTTGTAATGGGACAAACTCTGGAGTTGGCCCGTTGAGTTTGACGCATTTTATCGAAAATGCATCAAACTTTGTAGTTGCCCCGTTGAGTTTGACGCATTTTACCGATCATGCATCAAACTTTGTAGTTGGCAGGTTGAGTTTGACGCATTTTACCGATCATGCATCAAACTCTCTTATCACTACCTCGACGATACTCTTTATCAATATTATTCTTCAATGCCCGATTAATTCCACTGCGACTAAACCGACCCCAATCCCAAGCACCAAAAAACCAAAGTAGCTTCACAGCTACTTTGGTTCCAAGGGGTGTATTGAAATTATTCGGCGTCGTCAGCTTTTGGCGACAGACCCATTTCTTGTTTCATACGCTCTAGCTCATCTTCGACTGCTGCTGAAGTTTGTGTCGCGTATTTTTCTTCTAATTCTTTTGCTTTATCGATTGGTTCAGAATTCAATTCAGACATTGCATTTGCTTCATCCAACATACGGTTTGCTTTGTCTTCCATACGTTTGAAGTTGCCTAATGCACTTTCTGATTTTTCTGCGCTTGTAGATACTTCATTTAATTTCTCTTGCGTCTTCGCAACAGACATCTTGCCTTTGATCATTGAGCGACGTTGTCTTAGTTTCTCGATATCGCTCGCAAGCTTGTCGTGCATTTGACGCATTTTCGCTGCATTTTCATGTGCAGAAGCATAAGCAGTTGATAAGCCAGCTCCAACATTTTCAAGTTCTTGTTTCTTGGAAAGGAAAATACGTGCATCGTCATCATTACTAGCTTCCAAAGCTTTTTTCGCTAACTGATCGAACTTATTAACTTCGGCTTCATTTTTATCTACTTCACGTTTTGCACGTTTTTCTTCAGCCATGATGCTTGCAGTACTGCGTTTTACTTCGGCTAAATCTTCCATCATATCACGTAAATATTGGTCGATCATTTTCTCCGGATCTTCCATTTTATCGATTACTGCGTTGATGTTTGCACTGATGATTGATGTAAAGCGGTTAAGAATTGACATAATTTGTTTCCTCCTTGTTTTTACGAGCTTTTATTTTTTATCATCGTATTTCTTAGCTAAATCGTCTGCTTCAGAGCGGGTGCCAAAAGTGTCAAGAGGCGTATTTAACATATCTTCTGTTTGTTTTGCTTTAATTGCTTCTTGTTCCTTACGTTTACGCCACCAAGTGAAGAGTAGGAAAATTAGAATCACAACACCAGCAATGACAAATACTGGAATCCATGGAGAGGTGGTTACTTCCATAATTCGATCAGCTGCATCTCGAAAAGATTTACTGAAGAACTGTGACTCATTCAAACTGCCATCGTAGTAATTTCGATCAATATAATCGAGTAAAATATTTGCTGCTTCATCATCAATGACCTGTTTTGCCTGTACACCCGTTACGTAGTTGGTTATATATCGACTCGGTACCCCTTCATAAAAAATAAGTAGAAGATGGGCTTCATCATCAAACAGTTCTTCATAAAGATTATTCGCAAAAGTTTCGACTTCTTGCATCGATGCCGTTCTAGAACCATTAATTTCATCTGTTATGTAAACATGCGGTTGAACGCCTGTTTCGTTATAGAAATGACGCAAGCCGTCATTCATTTCGGTGCTGTTTTCAATCCAATTAGGTGATGTTGCGTCGGTATAGTAGTCTGTTTCATTAACCGCTCCGGCTGGTAAAGCTTCTCTTTCAACTGTCGAACGTGTAATAGATGTTCCACCAGTGGAGCCACCACTATTAACTGATGATAAGAAGAATACGATTAACGCCATAACGATTAGAACTAAGAATAGGCTTCCGCAACCACTGCCACCGCCGCCATAACCAGATCCGTATCGTCTACGTCTACCATAGCCACCTGTGAAAATAGGCCCTGTTCGGATAACGGGTCGACGATTTCTACTGCTGCCTCCCCATGAGCTTCCGCCACGGCTACCACCACCGCCGCCAAATGATCCACCGCCACGACCGCCCCAGCTGCTGCGTCCGCCTCCGCCACGAGATCCTCCGAATCCGCCGCCTCTGCTTCCGCCACCGCCACCACCACGGCCTCCTCCTCTTGCCATAGACATCCCTCTCTCTTATTCCCTTATATATCATGATTTAAATATAGCATAAGCACCCCCCCTGACGCAATTTAGAACTCTATTTCAAGGCAATTCTCTAAGTTTTGCTTATTTTATTACTAACCCTCAAAAAAACCTGCTATATCGTGATATAATAGAATAGAGACATTTTATAGAGAGACGAAGACTTTCCTCCTTGCAATTGCCTTTTACTAACTTTAAGCTAGTAAAGCATAACTATTTTTTGTTTCACGGAATTGTAAGAGTGTTTGTTTAGTGAGGCTAAAATCATTTTGGAAGGTGAGAATAAGAATGTTAGAGTTAAAAAATATTACAAAAGAATATCAGGTCGGCGAGGACAAGGTACATGCACTTAAAAATGTTAGCCTTAAATTTCGCAGTAATGAATTCGTCTCAATTTTAGGTCCGAGTGGTTCGGGTAAAACAACCATGCTGAATATTATTGGTGGCTTGGATCGCTACACAAACGGAGATTTATTAATTAATGGTAAATCGACAAAAGGTTACAAAGCACGCGATTGGGATACATACCGAAATCACTCAGTTGGTTTCATTTTCCAGAGTTATAACTTAATTCCTCATCAATCTGTCCTATCAAACGTTGAGTTAGCGTTGACGCTATCAGGTGTTTCAAAAGACGAACGCCGCGAACGTGCACTAAATGTTTTGACAAGAGTTGGATTGAAG
>CAZLGI010000204.1:0-2819 GCA_964558995.1 uncultured Carnobacteriaceae bacterium
CGCTCCCCAGAACAAGTTTTCATTCATTTTTCGAGTAGTCTTTTTCGATAGTTCAATGAAGGATGCGATGTCGACAGGATCCGATTGGGTTAAGACGACATCTGCTGAATCCATTGCGACTTGCGTACCTGCTCCAACTGCGATTCCAACGTCAGCTAAGGCGAGTGATGGCGCGTCGTTCACACCGTCTCCTACCATAATGACAGTTTTCCCTTGTGCTTTCAGTTCTTCAACGAGTTTGTATTTATCCTCTGGCGACTGATTCGCTCGGAAAGAAATACCTAATTCTTCCGCGACTCCTTGAGCTGCCAACTCGTTATCTCCAGTTGCCATTAAAGGTTCGATGCCACTTTCTTTC
The DNA here is from genome assembly GCA_964558995.1 of uncultured Carnobacteriaceae bacterium. GTDB lineage: Bacteria > Bacillota > Bacilli > Lactobacillales > Aerococcaceae > Jeotgalibaca. The sequence continues at coordinate 359 of CAZLGI010000204.1, forward strand.
AAAGCGTCAATTAATTGTTTACTTGATGCTTTCAGTTCATCACCTAAAGCAATGGCTCCGATCAACTTTCCATTTTCTACCAAAACGCTTAAAGTTGCGCCTTTTTGAATGGCAACGTCAACGTCTTTTCCGAATGCTTTTTGACTGATTAATTCGTAGTGCTTACCTTCAAAATGCCCTTCCACACCTGCACCTGATACGACTTCAATCGAATCAAAATTTGCGGCTGCAACATTTTCTTCTGCAGCATACTGGGTGATAGATTGTGCAATCGGGTGACTCGATCCACTTTCGATACCTGCCATTAAGCTAATTAGCGTCTCTTTGGAAAAAGAGTCATCAACCATTGTCATGTCTAACACTTTGAATTCACCGGTCGTAAGTGTTCCTGTTTTATCCAAAACCATGACATCTGATTTGGTCGTCAGTTCGAGTGCTTCACGGTTCTTGACCAACAAGCCACGACTTGCGCCAAGGCTCGTGCTCCGCGCAACAACCAGTGGAATTGCTAGCCCTAATGCGTGTGGACATGCGATAACGAGGGTCGTTACAGTGAATAGAATCGCCGTCTCGATATCGGAAACGAACATCCACGTAATAAAGGCAACAATCGCTGCAAAAACGGCTATGTAAAATAACCAGCCAGCAACCTTATTTGCCATATTTTCTGCGCGTGAGGGTTGATTTTGTGCTTGGTTAATTAGAGCTTGGACTTGCGCGATAAACGATTTGTCTCCTGTTTCTTGAATCTCAATGAACAGTGCGCCTTCACCGTTTGTCGAACCGCCAATTGCATCATCGCCAATGTTTTTCTCAATTGGTTTTGATTCTCCTGTTAATAATGCTTCATTGACACGCGATGTGCCTCGAACTATTTTTCCATCTGCTGGAATATTTTCGCCTGCTTGAACACGAACGACGTCTCCGACTTTTAATTCAGAAACAGAACGGATCTCAATTTTGTCATCGGCTAGAACGACATGTGCGTCTTTTGGCACTAATTCAGCTAGAGATTTCTGCGCGTCGCCTGCTTCGCCAACTGCCTTCATCTCAATCCAGTGACCTAACAACATAATCAAGATTAAGGATGCGAACTCAAAGAAGAAATCCATTACCGATTCGCCGGTCACATAATTCGCGACCACTGCGTACATACTGTAGACATACGATACGCTAATTCCTAAAGCGATCAGCGCCATCATTCCTGGTGCTTTTTGCTTGAACTCGTCAATTGCTCCTTGGTAAAACGGCTTGCCTCCAACGACTAATAAAATCGTTGCTAAAATTGCGACTAGGATGTCCGAATAAGCAAAGGTAAATTGAAAAGGCAACCTCACTCCCATCATTGGCGCGAAAATTAAAATCGGAATGCCAAATGGGAGAGATTTTAGAAACATCTCCTTAAAATCGCCATGATGATGGTGATCGTGACCGCTATGATCTTCGTGATGGTGATGATGGTGGTGATGGTGGTGATGTTCATCATCATGGTTATGATGGTCGTGAGCATGATGGTGGTCGTGTTCCTCAGAGTGATTGTGGTTCGAATGATTTTGATGTTTATTTTTCAAAATAGCTCCTCCTTACATCGTTGTTTACAGTTGTAATCAATCTATGCATTTATTATAACATCTACAAACTTATTGTCAAATGAATGGAAAAGAAATTAACAATTAATTTCATAGCTCAGAACATACTTTACAATCTCCAACAAACCAAAAAAGTCAGCTCGAGTCACCCAGAGCTGGCTTTTTCATCTCTATATACTACTGAACAATTTTCAAAAATTCTGTTAGGAAATCTGCTGCGTCACCGACGTAACCATAGTCAGAGTGGTCGAAAATTGGTGCGTCTTTATTTGTATTTACCGAGATAACAAATTCGGCGTTACCAATTCCAGTCACAAATTGAACGGCACCGTGAATACCTAAGTTAATAAGAAGTTGTGGTGCGATTGTGTTACCGGATTGACCGATTTGATCATCTACAGTAAATTTCGGATGATCGGTTAGCGGGCGAGTGACACCAATTTTTGCGCCTAATTTTAAGGCAAGCTCTTCAACTAAAGCGAGTGTTTTGTCATCAACAGCGCCACGACCAATCGCAATTACACGATCTGCATTGGCAATGCTGTCTCCTTTTGAAAGTAATTGACGCTCTTCTTTAATACGAATGTGATTGGCTTCAACGAAAGTTAAGTCATCCACTTCGGTAATAAGTACATTTTCGTTGGCTGCTTTTTCAGCAGTAAAAATGTTTGGACGAACGGACGCCATTTGTGGACGGTGATCTGGACAGACGATTTCACACATAATATTATCGCCGTAAGATGGTTTGGTTTGAATTAACAAATCACCATCAAATGAACAAAAAATCCAACTTTATTCCTCAGTCTTACATAAGCATTTTGAACGAGGAGAGACGATTTATCGACCAGGTGATGTGGCCGATTCGCTCTACG
>CAZLGI010000205.1:0-2799 GCA_964558995.1 uncultured Carnobacteriaceae bacterium
GCCGGCTGAAAGGTCCTCTAAAAACAAACCTGAATTCAATATGCCAATTTCTACATCAGCGAACTCTGTAATAGCATCCAAACCGACATCTACTAAATCGGTATGAGCTTGCCAGTCGGTCGCAAAACTTCTAGGTAGTTCCGCCACTTCCTCTTGTTTCAGCATTTCTTTCCCTTTTGACCAAAGACGCCTGACTTCTATATCGTCTTGTGAGTGGTGAGGTAAGTCGTCGCAAGCGATTAATTCTGTTTCAATGTTTATGATCGCATTGTTTTGATGACGGATGACCGTGTGACCAATATACTTGCCCCACTTTCCGCCTCCAGTCAACATCGTTTGATCGATTAATCGGCCTTCTGGGAGTACGTGATGCGTATGTCCACCAAGAATAACGTCAATGTCTTCATACATTTCTGCCATATGTTCGTCTTCAATGATTCCCATATGTGATAGTAAGACAATCATATCTGTTTTACTTTCCAAACTTTGTAAAACGCTCGGTAAAATGTCATAGGACTCTTTTGGCTGCCAACCATTTGGTAAATAACTTAAATAAAGTGGCGCAGTCAAACCAATGACACCTACTCGAACGCCCTTTATAGTTTCAATTACAAGTGATGGCGATGCCCAATCCGGTAAGGATAAATCCTCAACATCAAACAGATTGGCTAATACTACTGGAAAGGTCGCGTCTTTGTAGAGGCGATTGAGAATTTGTTTGCTGTTACCAATTCCCTCATTATTTCCAATCGTAACCGCATCAAACGGAACACTATTCATCAGTTGGATATTTGCTTTCCCATCCGTTGCTTCAGTGAGAGGATGAACCCGGTCTAAAAAATCACCGATATCAAACAGTAAAACATCCTCGTCTCGTTCTTCGTGTTCTTTTTTCTTCTGATTCAAATAACGCCTTATTCGAGGCCAATTTTCAAAATGTGAATGTAAGTCGTTGATATGGTATAGGTGAAGTTCTTCTATTGTATGTTTAGTAGACATGCTTTCCCTCACTTTTTCGCTTAATCATTCAGTTCTATTCTAACATATCCAACAAAAATGACAGACATGTATTTTCAGGAAGATGGAACTTGCTTGGTTTAGGAAATAAATGTCTTTGCCAAATTAAAAAAACCTCCATTTCTGGAGGCTTTTTCTTTTACTTATTCTGCTTGTTTATTTCCTCTGCGTGAATGCCAACCTTTTTAACCATTTCAGCGTATTGCTTTAGTTCTTCAGGTTCTAGCACAGAGAATATTTGGATGATATCTTTTTCATTTATTGGGAATATTTCATCTAGCATTTTACGGCCTTCGTCGGTTATATTAGTGAAAATAACGCGGCGATCCGTTTCACATGGCTTACGATGAACTAATCCTTTCGATTCTAATTTATCAATGACATACGTTAAGCTACTACTTGCAAGAAGGATTTTCTTTCCAATGTTTTGAATTGGTTGTTCACCTTTATGGTATAACAATTCCAAAACACCAAATTCAGAAGCATTCAACCCAAATTTGGAAATACTTCTTTTAATACTTTCTTGAACATGTTGCGCAGAACGTAGTAATACTGTTAAAGATTTAAGTGAATCTTGTGCACGTTCGGACATATTGTCCCCTCCAATGTCATTCAATTCCGAGATGACTGTATCACGAAATAAAGTCTGAGTCAAAAAGAAAAATAGATATGTTTTAGATTCTAATCTTTAATTAATCTCACGAATTGGGCGTCCTTTAACATCATAGATGAAGCTTCGGACTTTTTTACTATCTGCCATCGCTAAAATTAAGCGATCGCGGAATGGCTCCGCCAATTCATCAAACACATATGCTTCTTCGTTTAATTGATACTTTGAACGAAGGGCTTCAATTTCCCCTGCTCCTTTTTTTCGATAACTTCTACTCGGTAATTTGTCTTCAATTTCTCGTTTTTCAATACGGTAGAAGGAAATGTCATCTTGATAGATAATTTCCAATGCACCTGTGTTGGTCCGTCTTTGTTCAGTGGTACTATATTTTTCATTATGTAAGTCCCACCAAGCCTGGATTCCCTCAAGTGCCTCTTCTTCCGTTTTATAGCTACCATGTTCTTTACGAACGTCTCCAATTCGACTGATCCAATAGTTAGTATAGATTGTTTGTGTCATTTACATCTTCCCTTCTAATCTTATTTTAATGTTTTTATCATTTTATCATAAGTCATTCAAAAGGACAGTGAAAATAACTCTTTTATAATCTTATTAAACTAGAAACCGTATTGTGCTTCTTTTTCTTCTCGAATTTTCGTATAAGTTTCTGTTAGTATAACCGTGTCTTCAACCATACGCTCTAAGCGAAACAGAATATCGTCGTTGACAATCTCTTTACGTAAGAAATCTTGTTCTTCAATAAAGACATAGGTTTGAACAACTTGCGCCTTCATGTAACCTAACATCGGCTTTAAGTGATTCTCAGCAATTAAATAATGTTTTGGTGACCCTGCTGTCACAATGATACTGGCAATTTTATTTTGGAAAGCACGCACAGGTAGTAAATCAAAAATATTTTTCAATGTAGCAGGAATTCCTGCTTGAAAAATTGGCGTTCCCAAAATAATGGCATCAGCCTGCATAATTGTTTCTGTGACGTATTTCGTATCACCTTCGTATTCTAAATAATTTCTTCCGTCACTAAATTGGACATCAAAGTCAGCTAAATCAATGACTGTCACGTCAGCTTCAGGATACTTTTCTTTTAGAATATTTTCAGTATAATTAATCGCTGTTCGAGTTTTATTTCCGACAATTGAGCCAGAAAGTAA
>CAZLGI010000206.1:0-2782 GCA_964558995.1 uncultured Carnobacteriaceae bacterium
GTGGGATTATTTAATTAGAAGAATGGGTCACCTCCATATTCCGGTCTCTAAAGCTCGCGTTAATGTCAGTTTTTTATAATATTTCTCAGAAAGCTATGAAAGGGTTGTCAAAGAAAGTAGTGAGAAAGCGCATCAGGTCAGGGAGAAAGCTATGAAACAAGAAGAAAGCAACATTTCAATAGTTAAAACATCAAAAATTTGATATCATTTTGTATGAAAGCGCTGTGCATTATTGAAAGGACAATTAGTTGTTTCTTTCATTTTTTGGTTATAAACCATTGCATAGAAAGGAGAATAGGGATAAATCGAGGTAAATAAAATGAAAACGCTTCTATGGCAATCGGCATTTACTCTATTAAACACTTTAGCCAAACAATATTCGCATATAGGTTTAGCAATAAACAAAAAATACGAAAAGCCAGGTGAAAAGATTGAAGAGAAGAACATATCGGACAATAACTAGTTTAATGATTTTGTCTTTGCTTGGGCAACCAGTAGCCGGACTGGCGCCACATTTAGTTAGCGCAGAAACGATTACTACCCAGCAAGAAGTAGCGGAGGATAACCTCCTTTTAAATAAATCAGTTACATATTCAACACATTGGGGAAGCGGAGGAAGATCAGAGTCAGCAGTTGATGGGAATGAATCAACTTTTTGGCGCAATCATAGTGATGATGAGAATCCTAATCTCATCATCGATTTAGAGGCAGAAACCGCCATTCAATATTTAGAAGTTCTGCTTTATATAGATAATAACTCTACGCCAATGAACTCATTCACACTAGAGTATTCGAATGATGAAACAACATGGGAAACAATTATAACTGAAACAGAAAACTTAAATGGTAAAGAACTATTTCAAATTCCAGCAGAGATTAGTGCCAGATACATCCGTTTCTCACACGACTCTGAACTTGGAGCGAAACATGGTGCATATGAACTTCGTGCCTTTGATACAGAGTTAGTTATCGAAGAGGAAGAAGTGGTTGATGAGTCAAACATCTCTAACGGGAAGACAGTCTCTGCAACAACAGATTATGCAGCTGTACGTGCGTCTCATGTTCTTGATAATGATTTGTCGACATACTGGCGGAATGTAGCCGCTGATGAAGCGCCAGCGATTACACTTGACTTAGGAACAACTCACCAAGTTGATGAAGTCGAACTTGTTTTATATTTGATTAATCCTGATAGAATGGATACTTATACACTGGCGTACTCAACAGATGGTGAAAATTGGACTCCGATTGTAACGGAAACAGAGAATTTAGTCGACGGAGAAACTCACACGATTACAGTTGGAAAAGAAGCACGCTACCTAAGATTCTCGCATGAATCAAATGGTGCAACGAATGGTTTGTATGAGTTCCGCGCGTTTGGAGAAGAAGTTGAAGATGAGGTTGAAGAGGAAGTTGAGGAAGTCATTGAAAGAGGCACGAATATTGCCCTTAATAGACCAACAAACCACAGTACGCAATGGAGTGGTGGCGGTCGAAGTGAATCGGTCGTTGATGGAAACTACGATAAATTCTGGCGTAACTTAAGTTCAGACAGTATTAATCCTTGGATGACAATCGACTTAGGTGAAAATGCTGTTTTTGATAGTTTATATCTACAACTTTATCTTAAAAATGCAAGTCAACAAATGGAAAGCTTCCGAGTTGAATATTCGAATGACTTAATCAACTGGGAATTATTAGCTGAAGAAACAGAAGGCTTAACAAATCGAGCAGATTTCACATATGAGGTCGCCGAAGAAATAGGCGAAGATTATATCCATGCTCGTTATGTTCGTTTCACCCATGAACTTGGTGCAATAGGTTATACAAATGGTGTTTATGAAATTGAAATTTATGAAGCTGAAGTAGCAGTTGATACGGTAGAAATCAATCGCGGTGACTTTGGTTTATTAATTGGCGATTCCTTAGACTTAAACGCAGAAGTATTGCCAGTAATCTCGACTCAAGACTTAACTTGGACAACTTCTAATCCAGCAATCGCAACGGTTGATGAAAATGGAACAGTTACAGCAGTTGGTGCAGGTGAAGCAGTCATTAGCGCAGTGAGTTTTGATGGCGTAACATCTAGCGTAAACGTGAACGTTCTAGAAGAATCAACGACTGCTAAAGAGATTACAGTATTCAGTATTGATGGTCATACCGGTACAATTGATGAGGAAAATCGTGTCATTACAACGACTGTTCCTTTCGATTTGAACTTAACACAAGTTGCACCTACTTTTGAAACAACAGGTGTATCAGTTAGTTTCAACGGTCAAACTCTAATAAATGGTGAAACAGCCATTGATCTGTCAAAACCAGTGACGCTAGAGGTATCTGGAACTGATGGCATTATGGATCATTACAATCTTCAATTGATTGTTGACTCAGACGGACAAGATATTGCATATGGTAAGGATGCCTATACAACAACAGAGCAACACCGTACAGACAACCCACCTGTCTTTGCAGTTGATGGTGATCCAAACACACAATTTAAATCAGTGATTGCTCTTTATAACACTGATGTTACAAATCCACCACTATCATGGTTTGATATTGATTTAGGTCAGGAACATACCTTTGATCGTGTTGAAATGGATTTATATAACCACTTCAACATCTTAGAATACAAGATTAAAGTTTCTGACGATGGTGAGAATTGGGAAGATATCCATACAGCCGAAACAACACTAGAGGATTCACCTGATGGTCCGATTGGTAATTTCGAACAATACGAATCAGCAATTTTTGAACCAGTAACAGCGCGCTATGTGCGTTT
>CAZLGI010000207.1:0-2774 GCA_964558995.1 uncultured Carnobacteriaceae bacterium
AGGTCCTTTGTTATTCCATGGTTCAGGTTTACGAGTGATTTTAACTTCGACTGTGTCGCCTTCCATGGCACTGCCTGTGTGTTCACGAGAGATATAAATATCATCTTCATTCACATCATAATCAACGAAGCCAAAGCCACGGTCATTACTGCGGAAAACTCCTTGGATGGACGATGCTTCGCCTTTAACACGAAACTTGCCGTCTTTTCCTAAAGAAATTTTGCCTTCTTCCTCTGCTTGGGCAATAGCCGTCACTAGTTTTTTGAAATCAGCCGAGGAGCCGTAGCCCAGTGCATCACTTAATTGTTTGACTGAACTTCCAGATTGATATTTAGCTAAATGCTCTATTATCTGTTTTTGAATATTATTATTCATTATTTTCCTTCTTTCCAATCTAATTGATCTAGAAACGCAAGGACTGATTCTTCAAATTGTTGTCGTTTTGAACCGACCGTAATCACGTGTTTAGCATCTGGGAAAAACTGATAATCAACATCCGCATTTACCAATGCATCACGTAGTACGCGACCATTATTTTTATCAATTAATTCATCTTGTCCAGCCGACGCCAGATAGTAAGGGGTCGTTACTTTTCCGATATCTTGTTGGACTAAGCCAGAGAATTCTTTAATCTCTGCTAACTGCCCTTGTAATTTCTGTTTGATTCGAACAACGCCTTCTTCTAGTTCAGTTGGATCCATTTCCAGTCGCTTATTAAAACTGCGGTAGTAATTCACGAATGCTCCAGGTATGTTGCTGTTACCTACTTGGTAAATAGATGAATTAAAGGAACCTCCGCCAATAAAGTCATCGATTTCCAACATACGTGTCGCAACTAAACCACCTAGTGAAAGACCCATAATCGCAATTTCTTCGTAACCCATTCGACGTAAAAATTGAACAGCATCTTGTGCGTCCTTTAGCCATTGATCTGGACTTCCTTTATCAAGAATATCCTCAAATCTGATTGATGCGTGTCCTGTGAATATTGGCGAGTAAGCTGTATAACCAGCGCGCTCTAGCTCACGACCTAATAAACGCACATCATTTGGACTTCCTGTATAAGCGTGCAGCAAAATAACTGCTCTTTCTCCGCCTTCAAATAAAAAAGATTCTGGTAATTTAATTGTTTTCATTTTATAACCCCTTGCGTAATGATATCCTAGCTCTATTGTACGTTAAGAACGGCAAAAACCCCACTAACATGCCCAATTTCATAAAAAAAATAGAGGCAGGACTCATTGTCCTACCTCCTGTCATTCAATCAGTTTGATGATAAGTATGCCAGTGCCAATGCAAGGACAATAAAGGCAAAACCTAATGCAGCCGCAATTCTTCTTAGGCCAGCTTCAAATCCTCTTGCTTTTTGTTTACCAAATAATGCTTCTGCTCCACCGCTCAACGCACTTGCGGCATTAGTCTTTGACGGTAACATAAGTACCGTAATGATTAATAGTATTGATACGATAATGAGAGCAATTAATAAGACGTCGTACAATGGTGGACCTCCTTTAAAATACTACAATTAATTTTATCATAAAATAATGCAACTTACTAGATATATCGGATAAAATGTTACTTTGTTTTCGATTTAGATGTCATATAGAAATAAACCGTCTAGGACATTCTTAAATATATCAGTTTCCTCTGAGAAAATCATCACAGGTATGTAGCCGTCAGCTGTTGGGAACGCTTCTGCAGCAGCAAGCAAATCATGCCCTTTTGCAACGGTGAATGGATTGTCATCGACTTCAAAACACTGTGTAATCCGTTCAATAGATTCTTCATCGTTGACACGCCAAATACAATGGTTCGTTCCATCTTCCTCGTCAAAAGACGCAATTGGGAGTTTCTTCGCCCTAGCCTCAGTAATGCAGTCCGCTATATGAGAATGTTCTGGATAAGTTAAGATTGGTAAGACAGGATAAGCTTGAATGGTTTCAACTAATTGTTTCATTTTTTCAGTTTTCTTCGAGTCTTCTTTTTGACCTCTGGAAATTTCCTTTGCTGATACAGCCCCAACAATACCGAAATAAGACTCATCTTTTTCTTCATCAATTAAACGATAGATATAATAAGAAGCCTTTTGCTCCTTAATCAACCATCCTTCGTCAAGAAATTCATTGATCACCTGATCTGACTCAGATTGCTTGATTCGCAAAAACGATTTATTATTATCGTTTATGATAGTCATTGCTTCGTCATTTGTTAGATTAGCTAATGCTTTACTTGCAACTTGATCGACTGCACGAGAATCTGGTCTAAGTGCATGGAATGGCTTAATTCTCATTTCATCTCTCCTTTTAAGTAATTGGTTTTACTAATAATTAATATTTCTAATTTAATTCTAATCATTCATCTTCACTATCATAACAGAAAACATCAAATATATTACTATTTATTTTTCCAAATTATTCACTGGTCTCTCATTCAGAGTGCAAAACTTGGCATCATTGCACCTTATAGCGAGTTTTCGCTTCTTTGGAATTTTACACTTTGTTGAATTTTAGTTCAAGTAGGTTTGGGATAGGTTTATCTCCTAATCATTTTTTTAGAAAAGAGACGTTTTTGGTTATTAATTAGCTAGGTAGGAGGACGGGAAGTAAAAAAACTGGTCTTCCCACTTCTAAAGCTCACCGATCCAATTCCAGTTAAAAGTACAAACTCGGAAGTGATTTGCGATTTCAGAGGGGAACACTTCCGACTTCGGGAAAAAGTGGGAAGTGAATTACCTTTTCATAGGGGAACACTTCCCACCTTCCCCTATTTTAAAG
>CAZLGI010000208.1:0-2756 GCA_964558995.1 uncultured Carnobacteriaceae bacterium
TTTAAAGCAGTGAACGATATTTACGGACAATATTTTAAAGAACCATATCCAGCTCGTTCAGCATTTGCAGTCAAAGACCTTCCTTTAGGTGGATTGGTTGAAATAGAAGTTATTGCTAAAAGGAATAGTTAAGGAACACGAAAGACACTTTTATTCTTTTAAAAGGAATAGAGGTGTTTTCTTCAATTTTAGGCAAAAAAAATAACCACCCGATTATGAGTGGTTGTCATTCTTGGAGTATATTTATGATAAATGTCGGCTTCATTTTCTTTATGTTATCCTCCTAGGATTTTTGTTTTGTAAATTAGGCGTGTTCCATTTGTAATCCTTCATTGTTAACATTGAATTCCATCCAAAAACTAGCAGGTGCATGAAAGACATCTTCTAAACCTGTAGCGATTTTTGGTGTCACTTCTAATTCATCCGCGATTAATCTCTCTGTTTGTCCAACAGGTAATTTTAATCGAACACTTAACTCGACAGTTGGCATTTCTTTTAAGTAGAGTTGATCTTTAATTAATTCTCCTAAAGATACCTCAAATCCATCTCTTATCATATTATCTCCCTCCTTTTTATAAAGTTGTATTCTATAGCTGTTTCCAGCGTATAGTATATTGTAACATTAAACCTACATATTGTCAATATTCCAACTATATAAAACAAAATCAGCAACAAGTAATAACTTTCCAAAGGACGTGGAAACCAAGCCTATTAAACGTATTAGAACACAAGAAAACCGTACCTAACCCCCAAAAGGAGTTAGATACGGTTTTCTAATTTCATTAACCAATCATCTTAACATCATCATCAATCTCAAACGGATTATTTTCTTCGATATGATCATAAAACATAATCCCATTCAAATGATCAATTTCATGTTGAACAACAATCGATTCATATCCTTTGAAACGTTTTTTGAAACTTTCACCAGTAACATCCTGATAAGTCACTGTGATACGACTGTGACGTTCAACAAAACCAGGAACCTCACGATCCACTGAAAGACATCCTTCGCCGTCCTTCAAACAAGCACTCTCTACTGAATGGCTAACAATTTTCGGATTAATCATGACCTGTTCTAGAGAAGGTGGATCATCTTCATATTCACCAGGTATCAAAAGAGCGATGATTCTTTTTGCAATCGCTAATTGAGGAGCGGCAATTCCTACGCCAGCTCGCAACCCATATTCTTCAGCGATTTCATCATCTTGACTATTTTTCAAGAAAGTTAACATACTTTCTGCAAGTTCTTCATTTTCTTTCGTTAAGGGAAAGGAAACCTCAGCTGCTTTTTCGCGAAGAGCAGGGTGGCCTTCCCGGACAATATCGTCCATTGTTATCATAGTAGACATCCTTCTTTCTTATACAAAATATCATAAATCATTTTACTACAGATTTAAGAAAAATGCTAAATATATAGAGAGTTGTTATTTATTACAATTAAATGTAAAATTATCAAATGAGGATACGATTAAAGAAAGGAATGACGTATATGTCGGCTGCTAAAGATTATATTGAGTCGGTTTACCAAAAACTTGAGAGTAGAGGCGAGCACCAGAAAGAATTTCTACAAGCTGTTCGTGAAGTGTTCGATACGATTGAACCAGTAGTTGAAGAAAATCCACAATATATTAAATGGAATGTTTTAGAATTACTAGTAGAACCTGAACGAGTGATTACTTTCCGCGTGCCATGGGTTGATCGTGATGGAAACATCCAAGTTAACCAAGGCTTCCGCGTGCAATTTAATTCAGCTCTTGGCCCATACAAAGGTGGCCTTCGTTTCCACCCGAGCGTAACTGAGAGTGTGTTGAAATTTTTAGCATTTGAACAAACATTCAAAAATAGTTTAACCGGTTTACCAATTGGAGGCGGAAAAGGTGGCTCTGATTTTAATCCACGTGGCAAGACGAACGAAGAGATTATGCGATTTTGCCAAGCTTTTATGACCGAGTTACAGAAGTACATTGGACCACTAGAAGATATTCCAGCTGGAGATATTGGCGTGAGTGGTAGAGAAATTGGCTACCTCTATGGTCAATATAAACGACTAAATGGCGCACAGACTGGTGTGTTAACCGGAAAACCAGTTAGCATGAATGGTAGCTTGGGCAGAACAGAAGCAACTGGTTCTGGTTTAGTTTACTATACGGAAGAAATGCTGAAGGCAAATGGCAAGACTTTCGACGGACAAAAGGTTGTTGTCTCAGGTAGTGGAAACGTCGCGATTTATGCGATTCAAAAAGTAACCGAATATGGGGGTACTGTCATTGCGTGTTCAGATTCTGAAGGCTACATATACGATGAGAATGGAATCGATGTTTCTTTATTGAAGGAAATAAAAGAAGTTCGTCGTGGTAGACTGACAGAATATGCTGCTGAAAAAGAAACAAGTCAGTATCATACTGGCAGTGTTTGGGATTTCAAAGTTAACTATGATGTTGCTTTGCCATGTGCGACTCAAAATGAAATTAACCAAGCTCAAGCAGAGTTAATGGTAGAAAATGGTGTGAGTTGTATCAGTGAAGGTGCAAATATGCCGAGTACTATAGAAGCAATTAATGTTTATCTTGATCAAAAGCTCTTGTATGGACCTGCAAAAGCAGCTAATGCGGGCGGAGTGGCAGTGAGCTCTTTAGAGATGGCTCAGAATGCTCAACATGGTCATTGGACATTCGAAAGAATTGATGATGAGCTTCAACGAATTATGAAAAACATCTTTGATACAGTTCAAAGAACAGCTAAAGAGTATAATA
>CAZLGI010000209.1:0-2686 GCA_964558995.1 uncultured Carnobacteriaceae bacterium
TTTTTCAATTTCCAAACATTGCTACTATGAGAGTTATAGGGGAAACATATGGTAATATTATTGCTAGTATCGTACTCATTTCCCTACACCTCTCTAAAAATCTAACTAGTTCATCATTCAAATGTTTTAATATTCAATTGAATCTCTAGCGTCGGTGTCATTCGTTCAACACACCTAACTTTAATTATTAAGACAGCTACAGAAACACCCTTCCCCTGTAAATTCAGGCGAAGGGTGTTTTCTTTACCTTACAACTAGGACATCACAATAAGCATGTTTCATCACATAACTTGATACTGATCCGACTAAGGCGCGGTCAACTGCACCTCTTCCGGTAGCTGAAATGATAATTAAGTCGATGCCTTTTGTTTTTGGGAATGAATCTGAAATAATCGTCTTCGGATCCCCACCATAAATAAAGGTTTCAATTTTTACATCTGCATCGAGAGCAATTTTTTCTTTTTCTTTGAGAAAGGTTTGGTCTATATCTGGGTCTTTTACAGCTGAGTGTTCAGAGGAGAGTGAAAAGTTCCGTCCATCCATGACATGTAGGAGGTAGATTTTAGCCTGGTTACGTTGAGCGATTGCGACTGCTTTTTTGAAAGAAATTTCCGATTGTCTTGACTCATCAACAGGGACTAATAATTTGCTGTAGTTACTAAACACTGTCAACACTCCCTTTCATGACTATGTATCACCTTTATTATATAAGAAAATGATCGAAAACGCATCTATTGCCAACTAGTGACAAAGTGTCACTAAACTGTTTACACAAACAGGAACCGCCATATCAATATGACGATTCCTGTTTTTACTTTTATGCTTCTGCTCCAACCTTAGCAATGCGACCATTTTGCACGTAAACCATTAAAACAGAGATGTCTGCTGGGTTTACGCCGCCAATACGGCTTGCTTGGGCGATGGTTTCTGGTTGTATTTTCTTCAACTTTTCTTTGGCTTCTGTAGCAATACCATTGATTGCATCGTAATCGATGAATGCTGGGATTGTCTTTTCTTCCATTTTTTTCAGTTTGTCTACTTTTCTAATTGCCTTGTTTATGTAGCCTTCGTATTTCATTTGAATGGTCACTTGATTAATAACGTCATTCGATAATTCTTCTTCTAAAGGCGCAAATGGATAAAGTCCTGCGTAATCTAGCTCTGGACGTTTTAGTAAGTCAGCGAATAAGAAGCCGTCTTTCAATTGTGTTGATTGTTGAGATTCTAAGAAAGTTTGTAATTCTTCCGTTGGCTTTAAACGTGTTTTTTTCAAACGAGCAATTTCGGCTACAACTGCTGTTTCTTTTTCTTTAAATGCGTTATAACGCTCGTCAGAAAGTAAACCTATCTCATGACCGATTTCAGATAAGCGGAAATCAGCATTATCATGACGCAATAACAAGCGGTATTCGGCTCGAGACGTTAGTAAACGGTAAGGTTCTAGCGTTCCCTTCGTTACAAGGTCGTCAATCATAACGCCAATATAAGCATCGCTTCGTTTCAAGACTAATGGTTCTTTGCCTTGAACAGCAAATGCGGCGTTAATACCCGCAATAATGCCTTGGCCAGCAGCTTCTTCATAGCCCGATGTGCCGTTCATTTGTCCGGCAGTAAAGAGATTTTTCACTAATTTTGTTTCTAAAGATGGACGAAGTTGATGAGGTTTCACAACGTCATACTCAATCGCATAGCCTGTTCGCATCATCTTTGCATTTTCCAAGCCATCAATCGCGTGTAAGACTTTCAACTGAACTTCTTCTGGTAGAGAAGATGACAAACCTTGGACGTAAACTTCCTCGGTATTGCGGCCTTCTGGTTCTAAGAAGAGTTGGTGACGCGGCTTGTCGCTGAAACGAACAACTTTATCCTCGATTGAAGGACAATAACGTGCGCCGACCCCTTCTACAATACCTGTAAACATTGGTGCTCGGTGCAAGTTGTCACGAATAATTTGGTGACTCTCTGGCCCTGTGTAAGTTAACCAGCAAGACAGTTGATCCTCTAAGTAATCCTCATCTTTCGTTTCAAAACTAAAGTGATTCGGCTCTGTATCTCCAGGTTGCTCTTCGGTTTTAGAATAGTCGATTGATGACGCTAAAACTCTTGGTGGTGTCCCTGTTTTGAAACGAGCTAATTCAAAACCATGTTCTAGTAAACTTTCAGAAAGTTTGATTGATGGTTGTGAATTATTTGGTCCTGACGAATAGCTTAACTCGCCGATAATAATTTTACCACGTGAAGACGTTCCGGCAGTTAACACCACTGCTTTGGCACGATAAATTGCTCCAGTATTGGCAACTACTCCACGAATTTCATTGTCTTCTACAAGAATTTCTTCTACGATTCCTTGACGCAATGTCAAGTTCTCTTGTTTTTCTAATGTTCGCTTGATTTCATTAGCATATTCATATTTATCAGCTTGTGCGCGCAAACCTTGAACTGCTGGGCCTTTCCCAGTATTCAGCATCCGCATTTGGATATAAGTTTTGTCGATATTGCGTCCCATTTCTCCACCTAATGCGTCTATTTCACGAACGACAACCCCTTTTGCTGGGCCACCGATCGATGGGTTACACGGCATATAAGCGATCATGTCTAAGTCAATCGTAATCAACAGCGTATTTTGACCCATACGTGCTGCGGCTAGCGCGGCTTCTGAGCCAGCATGACCTGCGCCGACGACAAT
>CAZLGI010000210.1:0-2663 GCA_964558995.1 uncultured Carnobacteriaceae bacterium
TATCGAAGTAATGGTTCGTCAAATGTTACGTAAAGTTCGTATTATGGATCCAGGTTCAACTGACATTCTACCAGGAACGATGCTAGACATCGCCGACTTTACTGACCGTAACGCAGCAAGTATCAAAGCAGGCGAAATTCCAGCAACAGCACGCCCTGTGCTACTTGGAATTACGAAAGCGTCCTTGGAAACAAACAGCTTCTTATCTGCTGCTTCCTTCCAAGAAACAACTCGTGTCCTAACTGATGCAGCATTACGCGGTAAGACAGATAACCTACTAGGACTGAAAGAGAACGTCATTATCGGTAAGATCATTCCTGCAGGTACTGGAATGAATCGCTACCGTAAGATGGAACCACTAGCAGTTAACACTGGGACGAAAAGTGCTTATAGCATTAAAGATACAGAAGCAGCAGCTGAAGCTGGAGCAACTGAAAAATAATACGTTTGATAAAAGCAGAAATCCTTAATTGGGTTTCTGTTTTTTTCGATTATCGTTATTAAAACAATGCTTCAACAAGCAAGAAGGCAACGACAATAAATGGACCAAACGGAATCGGCGTGTTTGGATTTATTTTGACCACTTTGAACCGGATGCCGATTGTGATTAAGGCGATGATGGAGGCGAAAAGAGAAATACGAATCACGTGTTCGAAGCCATAGCCGTAGCTAAGGGCGATAAAGAGTTTGATATCACCACCGCCAAGGCCATCAGAAACAAAGAAGTCACAGAGGCAGGCGACGAGAAACATTCCGACCGCGCTTAGAAGATAGAGAGGTTGGAATAGCTGGTCCTTTGCAAGATGAGCGGCGAGGAAAAGACTAACCAAACCGACTTGCAAGCTGTCAGGGATAACCATGTGATGCTGATCGATAGCTGCTATCCAAAATAAGAGATGATACAAAATGAAATGATAGATAAAAGTAGCGGGCTGAGCCGCATGTTGCAAAGCAAGTGATAAACTAAATAAACCGCCCAATACTTGATGCAACAAGAGGGGCAGTCGATATGGATGTAATAAAGATACAAATGAATCAAACCGCCACTGAACAGGCGGCCGACTGCTCAGATAATAATAAACAGAAGCAAGGCAACAGCCGAAGAAAAACACAAAAAAATAATGGATATAAAGCACCTCAACACATCCTTTCTATCTATTAGATTCGAAAAATAACCGCGATTCCGTTTTTAAACTTCATTTTTTAACTTAAACTTAGTGAAACCATGCCTCATGTTTCGTTATAATAGAAAGAGTAACGATAAAAAGAGTGAATGCAGGTGGTAAGAAAGTGGAAAAAGAAGACTTAATATTAGAAGAAGATAGTTTAGCGAAATGGTTTATCCGACTTGTGAAAGGAATTGCAGTTGGGATAGGCGCAATTTTACCCGGCTTATCTGGTGGTGTCTTAGCTGTTATCTTTAACATCTATGACCCGTTATTGAAGTTTTTAGCAAATATACGTAAAAACTTTATGGCCAATATGCGTTACTTCATTCCAATCGGGATTGGTGGAGTCATCGGGGTTGTTGTATTCTCGATTTTTGTCGAGCAAGCATTTGGCCAGTATGCCGCCCAGTTCACCTGTTTGTTTATTGGGTTTGTCGCAGGTACATTCCCATCTCTTTATAAAACAGCAGGAGCAAAAGGACGTAACAAAACAGACGGTATGATTTTAGCCGCAGCAGCCATAGCTATTTTCTTTGTGATGATCTTAGGAAGTGGAAGCCTAACAGAAGTAACACCAAGCTTCTTCGCGTGGGTATTCTCTGGCGCGTTGATCGGCTTGGGAGTAATTATTCCAGGAATGAGTCCAAGTAACTTCTTAATTTACTTCGGTCTCTACGATAAAATGGCAACTGGCATTTCCTCCTTTAATTTAGGGGTGGTCATTCCTTTAGCAATTGGTTTAGTAATTTGCGTTCTTTTGTTCGCAAAAGCAGCAAACTGGTTATTCCAAAGATATTACTCAAAAATGTATCATTTCATCCTAGGTTTGGTTGTAGGATCATCATTAGCAATCTTCCCAACAACGGTATTTCCTTCATTAACAGCAGAAGGCTTGAGTGAATCAGGATTAACTTTCATGACAGCAATCATTTTTTCAATAATCATGTTTGTAGTTGGCGCACTCTTTTCATATTGGTTCAGCCAAATTGAAAAACGCTATTCAACCGATTAATTTTATAAAAAGAACCGATCTTTTGTGTTTATGTTAAAACACAAGAGATGGGTTCTTGTTATTTTTGGAAAAAATGAGGAGTTAGTTCGATGAAATAGTCACCTTAAAAATATAGTTTTCCTACATCTATTCTGTAGTTTCCTAATACTTATCTACGGTATCTTGTGCTCTTGTAATAATTTTAATTTAGTTTGACTTATTTAATTGAAAATAAGTAACCGTTTCCCTTGCCTTTACATATAGGTTTGTGGCATAATAAGTAATGCACACAGTAAGTGGAGAAAGAAATTTTTTTAAGTATCTTTCGAAAAACGTTTGACTATTAAACGTGTATTTGATACTATATAAAAGTTCCGCATTTAGTGGTGTAACGTTATTCTAATTTGAAGTCCTAAAAAGAAGTTTCAAATAAGTGTTGACATGTTTATCTGTAGATGCTATTATATAGAGGTTGTCGCATAACAGATTACACGTAACACGTG
>CAZLGI010000211.1:0-2657 GCA_964558995.1 uncultured Carnobacteriaceae bacterium
TAGCGCCGATTGTAGTGAAGGGTTTCCCTTTGTGAGAGTAGGACGCTGCCGCGCATATTTTAATATTATTCCGCAATAGCTCAGTTGGTAGTAGCGCTTGACTGTTAATCAAGATGTCGTAGGTTCGAGTCCTACTTGCGGAGTCTTTTTGTTTGCCGTCTTAGCTCAGTTGGTAGAGTGTCGCCTTGGTAAGGCGGAGGTCACGGGTTCAAATCCCGTAGATGGCTTGCAGCAAGTGCGGTGAGTCGTGCAACTTAGGTTGTGCGGCTATTTTTTTGCTTATTTTTATGGCGTCAGAAAAATTTTTGTGTATAATGAAGCTGGCTATAATCAGTATCTCTTTTAAGAAGCTGCATGCTTGGACGATCTTAGAAGTATGGAAGTCAGTTTATAATGCTAAAAATCAAGCAAAGATTTAATCCAAATAGTTAAATATAATATCAAATAACTGAAGAAATAATTGAGCAATGTGTATTCTTAAAACATCAATTTTATAAGTTTCTTTTGTTTTTTTAAGGAATTCTAAATAAAAATCGGATTTGAGGTCGTTTCATTTGCATTTTTTTATATAAAGAGTATATTTAATAGGCACAAAAGACCGAATGCTTTGTGCAGAATTTCATATATCAATTTTGGCAAAAAGGAATTGTATGTTTTTTTGTTCAAGATTGTTCAAATAATAACAATGTAAAAGCAGGAGGATTCAAAATGAAAATTATAGTAGTTGGTTGTACACACGCAGGAACATCTGCAGTGAAAACCATTTTGACTGAAAACCCAGGTGCAGAAGTAGCAGTATATGAACGTAATGATAATGTCTCATTCTTATCATGCGGAATCGCATTGTACGTAGGTGGAGTTGTTAAAGATCCAGCTGGCCTATTCTACTCAAACCCTGAAGAACTTAAAGCACTTGGCGCAGATATCCACATGGAACATGACGTAACTAATATTGATATTGCTAATAAAACAATTACTGTTCAGAATATTAAATCAGGTGAAGTTTTTGCCGATCAATATGACAAATTAGTCCTAACAACAGGCTCATGGCCAATTATTCCTCCAATTCCAGGAATTGAGAGTAATAATGTTATTTTATGTAAAACTTATAACCAAGCGAAAGAAATTATTGCTCGTAAAACAGATAAAAAGAAAATTACAGTTGTCGGTGGCGGTTATATCGGTATCGAGTTAGTAGAAGCTTTTGCTAACGATGATAAAGAAGTAACGTTGATTGATGGCTTGGACCGTGTATTGAATAAATACTTGGATCCAGAATTTACTGATATTCTTGAAGATGAAATTTCTCGTCATAATGTAAACATTCACTTAAACGAATTCGTTGAAGGTTTTGTTGATAACGAAGCTGGCGACATGACAACAGTGGTGACATCAGGTGGCGAATACGAATCTGAAATGGTTATTTTATGTGTTGGTTTCCGTCCAAATACTGATTTGGTAAAAGGACAAATTGACACAATGCCAAATGGTGCGATTATTGTAGATGACTACATGCGCACAAGTAACCCAGATGTTTTTGCAGCAGGGGACAGCTGTGCAGTTCATTATAATCCAAATGGTGGCCAAGCATATATTCCACTTGCGACAAACGCAGTACGTATGGGTCTATTAGTAGGTAAAAATATTATGGGACCAAAATTAAAATATCGTGGAACGCAATCGACTTCTGGTTTGCATCTATTCGGTTACAACATCGGTTCAACAGGTGTAACAGATGCAAGTGCAGATGCATTTGGTCTGGATACAAGATCAGTTCTATTGGAAGATTGGTACCGTCCAGAATTCATGCCAACGAACGAAAAAGTATTAATGAAATTGGTTTATGAAAAAGATACATTACGTATTGTTGGTGGACAAGTTATGTCTAAGTATGACGTGACGCAATCGGCAAATACATTATCACTTGCTATTCAAGGTCGCATGACGATTGAAGATTTAGCATTGGTTGACTTCTTCTTCCAACCTGTCTTTAACCGCCCATGGAACTACTTGAACTTGCTAGCACAAAAAGCATTAGACCAAGAGTTCGAAATTAATCGTGAAAAAGCTGAGAGTGTCAAAATAGCGAAATAAAAAGAGAATTAAGTAGAGGCAGATACTGATACTAGTATTTGCCTTTTTTTTCGTCCGAAAATGCTGAAATTAACTAGCTCCTTCCCCGAAGTGAAATCGCCGTTAAAATATAGTGCTTGCAAAAAAACAAACGCTCGATTACAATGCAAGTGATAGAAATACCATTCAAAGACAACTAAGATATGGAAGTTTGGTTAAATCCCAACACGGTCCCGCCACTGTAATCATACGTTCGCGTATGGAGTCAGATCTTTATCTTAGTTTGCTAAATATGCACGCGTTCGCTGTTTCGAGGTAAAACAGTGCCGTTTTGGAGTCTATGCAATGGCGCATAGATTTTTTTTTGTACCAAAAACAGCTTCATTTTTAGCAAAAGAAGGGGTTCTGTTAATTGTCAAAAGTCCGCGGCTTTTGATTGGAACTGACTTTCAATGATGAAAGTAAAATGGCTAAGACTGCCATTCGGTTCCTAAAGTGTTATTTGAATCAAAATTTTGGCCATTAAAGATAAAAAGCCAGCTATAAAGATGTCAAGAAATAAGTTAGATTTGTAGGTAAATATT
>CAZLGI010000212.1:0-2633 GCA_964558995.1 uncultured Carnobacteriaceae bacterium
CGTTCCCAGAAGCTCGGTCATTCATGGCCGAGTAGTTCCCTAAAGTCAATCTTCATGGATTTTTTCTCCTATCTGTCGAAATAATTATGATGCTATAAAATTTCAAGCATTCCATTACAGCTATATTAAATCTTCTAGAGCATCATTATACTCATTTATAAGTTTGGGAATTAGTTCGTCTCTTTTTCGTGACGGATTCTAGAATAGTTAGAATATCGAATTTTCTGCTTTTTTAGTGTTACTTAATCGTACCTTTTTAGCCATTCATACACAACTCGATAGTTAATTTCCACAAAAAAACAGGAAGCAATCCTCTTTTCAGAATGATTTGCTTCCTGTTCTCATTTATCTTAGATAAGGAACCGACTTAGTCTAACTGACTAACAATCCCTTTTCCATCCATAATCGTTTGGTAAGTCTCTTCAACTCCTCGCTTAATCGTCGCTCCGTACGCAAGATTTTGCGCGCCGATGAAGGAGTCAAAGATTAGTTGGTCCTTAAACGGCAATACAACCGTCGAGACAAGCGTTGGTAATGGGCGTAGGATAGCTGTGGCAACCGAATGCGAAATACCCTTCACGCCGTACAAATTAGCGTTCTCTCCTTTGCTAATATCTAACAGAACTGCGTAATCATTTTTATAATCAACAATCATGTAGTTCTTTTCAACATAATGTCCTTGCCAAGATTCTAAAATTTCTTTTTTGTCAGCGGACAAGTCTGTTACTTCCAAGAAATCTGTAAGTACTTGTGGGTTCTGAATTAGAAATTGTCGAACTGGGAACATCAATTGTGAAAGGTTTGGTTCTGTGTTCTCGTGATTAAATTCCACATTCACTAGACGGACTTTTTTGTTGATATACTCCAGAAGTGATAGGTAAAGCTCAAAGAACAAATCTCTGTCATCAGCAGAAAGTTGTGCCGTTTGCTTCACATCATAGCTTAAGCAACATTTTTTGTACTTTTTCCCTCTTCCACATGGACATGGTTCATTTCGACCAATCTTTTTTGGAGGGCTAATTTCGATGACCTCTTCAGAATTTGCCTCTGTTAAATTCGTAACTGACTCATTTTCTGAACGTGCTTGCTTGACCTCAGCCTTTGCGTCATAGGCGTCTGTTGGGCGGTGTCCTTTATTTTCCCATGTACGACGATTATTGTGCCATTTGGTAAAGTGTTCAACAAATTCCTTACTCGCTTCTTCTGATTCAAAAACAACGTCGTATTCATTTAGTGCTTCCATGCCATCCTTGATGCCAAGTGCTTTTTTGAGTGAATAGTAGACTTTCATAATCTCTGAGGAAGATAGATCAAGTGTTTTAAGATAGTTAATTAACTCCTCACGGAAAGGATTGTTATCATGCTTAGGATCGATATAATCCAGAAACTCTTCTTTAGCTGGAACATATCTCTCTTTATCAGTTTGTTCTTTTAGAATATTGTCTGCCGATGAAAAATCAGTTGCCAATTCATATTGCGCTAGGTTATTTTTGTAAAAAACGTATGCCTTATCTTTGAATACTAACGGCAAAAGCATGATATAAAGCTCATCCACGTCAGTCTCGAATTCTGTTTGTTGATTAAATAGTTCAACCATGTCCTCTAGTGAAATCACACCGTACAGGTTGACCGCTGCCTGAGCGTAGTCATGGAGAATATCACGAACTTTAGCTCTCCCATAAGGACATCTTGCTACGTCTTCTTCAGGGTTATATTTACTAAAAACTGCTTCATTAATTTTCATTCTAAATTTATCTCCTAATAAAGTATTGATGCGTACTCCTCATTATATGACAATTGGCGCAAAAGTACAAAAGATCATTGGTTATATCTCATTTAAGGTGCCTTTTTACAAATTAAAACAGCCCTCGATTCGTTTTTCTCGGACTGTTATTTTGGAATAATGTAAGACGTGATTTCCTTGATTTTGGCCGTTTTGCTAGCGCCAGTAAAATTATACACATGGCAAAAATCATAATTTACTTCAGTGCCGATTACTTTTCCATGCACTGATGCCACTCTTCCGTGAGTAATAATATCGTGAAGGATTAATTCGGTGATTTCGCCTTTGTGATATTCGGCCGTCCTATTGAGGATGGGTTCCTTTCCTTCGATTGTGGCCTCTCCAATAATCTCCCAAGTGATTTTATCAGACATATTTTCTTCTAAGAAAGCTTCGTCATTGGTTACAAAAGCAAGATTGACATCTTTTAGAATTAGCTTTCTCGGAGCATTGCCGCATCCATCAGATATTGAAAGTTTGATATTTTTAGTCATACTTGTCTCCTTTGGTGTTTAATTTAGCGTGTTATTTTCCATAGTGACCCATCCCGCATTCTGCGTAAATAGCCCTGACTTCTCTCAAGTCTAGAGTTGTGAGCTATTTACGTCCTTACTTATCTTTCTTTTCCAACAGAGCCAAACACTCTACATGTAGAGTATGGTGTTTTAATTTTTGCTTGTATTCCTTTTATCTCTTCTAAAGTCGTCTCTTGCTTCATATCAAATTAATTAAAAACGTCAATAAAGAGAGCTCTTTTTTATAAAAAAATCCGTGGTTAGGACCTTCTCTTCATAACAAGGCTCTAGCCACAGATTAGTTTTTTGAAATATTATTGTCCTTCTTTAGTCAT
>CAZLGI010000213.1:0-2627 GCA_964558995.1 uncultured Carnobacteriaceae bacterium
GTCAATTCGATTTGTTTCGATTAAAAGTTCCAGGAGTTCAATGTCCAATTCGGTTAGTTCTGTCGAGTCAAATAATTGAGGTTGGTAGTGTTCTAACATTTGGTACGCCTCTTCTTGTTGATTGAGTTCTCGCATAACTCGAATACATAAAAGTAAAAGATCAACTTCTGGTTTGATTGCGATTGCTTTCTTAAAATAATCCGCAGCACCGACAAAGTCATCTATTTGCATACAAGCCACACCTTTTTCTAAATACATGCTGAAATTATGTGGAAATGCCATCATATTGTCCATCGTACGCTCCTTTCATGTTAACCATAAGAATACCAAAAAAAGCATGCCAATTCATCCATTGACATGCTTTTTTGCTTATATTTAATTTTCTAAAATTTTCTAAAGCGATCTTGTCTCTGAGAAACAATCTGATCTTTATCCCAAGTAGACATCTTTTCTAGAGCATCACTGATTTCTTGACGTAGCAAAGCGACAATTTTATCGTTTGATAGAGCGACTTTTCTTCTGCTCTCAGGAATAATCTTGTCCACAATTTCAAGTTCTAGTAGATCTTTAGGCGTTAATTTCATTAATTCAGCGGCTTCCTTACTTCTTGAGGAATCTTTCCATAAAATAGAGGAAAAGCCTTCTGGAGAAAGAACGGAATACATGGCATTTTCCATGATCCATACTTTATTTCCCATACCTAGAGCTAATGCTCCCCCACTACCACCTTCACCAACCAGAATAGCAATCATTGGAACGGTCAGTTGTGACATGGTTAATAAACTTTCTGCAATTGCCTCGCCAATACCACGGTCCTCTGAATCCAAGTCACAAAACGCACCAGATGTATTAATAAAAGTCACAATTGGACGATTAAATTTATCCGCTTGTTTCATTAAACGGATTGCTTTTCGATAGCCTTCTGGATTTGGTGATCCAAAGTTTCGATAAACATTTTCTTTTAAGTCGTGACCTTTTTGTGTCCCTATAATTGTAACCGGTTTGTTATTTAGTGTACCGATTCCGCCCATAATTGCTGGATCATCAGCAAAACGACGGTCTCCATGTAATTCAAAGAAATCTTCGAAGATTAATTCCGCCAGCTCAATCGCTGTTAAACGGTTCGTATCTCGAGATTTTCTAACAATCTCACTTGCTTTCATACTCATGAGTGACTCGCCTCCTCTTCTGTATTTGAAACAGAATGGGCAGCAAGCAAATAGCTGACTACTTGACGCAAGTTCTTACGAGGAACAACACGATCAATAAAGCCTTTTTTCAATAAATGCTCTGCAGTTTGGAAACCTTCTGGAACAGTCGCTTTGATTGTTTGCTCGATGACACGTTTCCCAGCAAAGCCAATAGTTGCCCCTGGCTCTGCCAAGATAATGTCACCCTGCATCGCAAAACTAGCCGTCACGCCACCTGTAGTTGGATCCGTCAAAACAGTTAAGTAAAACAAACCAGCCTTACTGTGATTTGCAACGGCTGTACTGACTTTTGCCATCTGCATCAGGGAAAGTATCCCTTCTTGCATTCGAGCGCCACCAGAAGCAGTAAAGACGACAATCGGTAATTGTAGTTCTAACGCAAGTTCAAACGAACGCGTTAACTTTTCACCGACTGCTTTCCCCATACTTCCCATGAAGAAGTGAGAATCCATTACACAAATGATCGTTTCAGTTCCATCAATTTTAGCTTTTCCAGTTACAACAGCTTCATCCATATTTGTCGCTGCCTTTGTACGGGCTAATTTCTCAGGATAATCAGGGAAATCTAATGGATTTTCTACTTGCATAGTCGTATTTGTTTCTTCAAAAGTTCCGGCATCAACAGTCATGTCAATGCGTTCAAAAGCTGTAATTCGGAAGTTATACTGACAGTGTGGACAGATTTTGTCGCTGCCTAAGTCTTTACTGTAAATGGTTTTATTACAATTCGGACATTTTTCCCACAAACCGTCAGGAACAACTGGTCTTAGTTCTTCATCCTCAGCTGGTGTAGAAGATTTCAAAGTGATATAAGGACGTTTTCGAAATAATTTCATTAGATCACCTCTTACCTCTATATATAGTTTCTTTTATTTCGTTATTATTCGTCAGGAAGAAGGTGCCAATTTGGTAAAAATACATCTTGTAAATAATCTGTATCAAACTCGCCTTTTATAAACCCTTCATCTTGTAAGATTGCTTCTTGGAAACTTGCATTCGTTTCAATGCCATGAATGACTAATTCTTGTAATGCACGTTGCATTTTTGCGATTGCTTCTTCACGATTTTCCCCTTTGGTAATAATCTTTGCAATCATTGAGTCATAAAATGGTGGAATGGCATAGCCGCCATACATCGCACTTTCAACTCGTAACCCATTCCCACCGCTAGGTAAGAATAAGTAATCAATCGTTCCTGAAGATGGTCTAAAATTCTCAGAAGGATTCTCAGCGTTAATCCGACACTCAATCGTATGCCCTGTTATGATGACATCTTCTTGTTTAATAGTCAAAGGAAGTCCACTCGCGATTTTCAATTGCTCTTTAACAATATCGATTCCAGTTGCCATCTCAGTAACAGGATGTTCAACTTGGATACGAGTGTTCATTTCCATAAAATAAAACTGTTCATTCTGAT
>CAZLGI010000214.1:0-915 GCA_964558995.1 uncultured Carnobacteriaceae bacterium
TTTAATGTTTTAGCAAAATTTCCCAACTCATTACGTTTTGCTTCTTCTTCATAGGCAACTAGTTTATGCGTAAAGTTTTTAGAATAATCAATAATATCATTCAGTTGCATAGTTGTTTCAATGGTCGACGTTTGTTGACGATGAGATTGTTCTGCAGCTTCTTGCGCGATTCGTTGAAATCGTTCTTGTTTTTTCTTCATTTTATTCTTGTCCCATTTTACTACAGAATATTGAGAAGCAAAAGGGATAATCGTATTTACGCCTAATTCAGTTGCTTTTTGCACAACCAAATCTAATTTATCTCCTTTTGATAGGCCACAAACAATTGTAATATCAACTGGCAGCTCACTTGTGCCTTCTTCATCTGCGACCCATTTCAAGCAGACTGATGCTTGCGTAAAGTGAGTGATTTCTGCTACAACACTGTATCCGTTTGGATCTGATAGGTAGACTTTTGTTTCTGGCTTAAAACGCATCACATGTTTCATGTGATGAAAAATATCGCCTTGCAATTCAATTTCTTGATTTTCAAAATCAGTTAACGTCTCTGAAACCATGTAGCGTTGCATTACTTATCCTCCAAATTTTTGACACAGATAAAGCAGTACCAATCTTTGCTTGATTTTACTTGCTCAATGACAAAGCCTTGCTCTTCTAAAGCTGTCTCAAGTTCTTCTTTCTTGGAAAAAATAATCCCTGACAAAATGAAGTAGCCGTTGTCTTTTAAATTATTCCAAGCATCTTCTATCATTAAAATTAATATTTCCGCTAAGATATTAGCAATAATAATATCAGCTTTTTCATCTACTATGCCGTTTAAGAGGTTATTTTCCTTTACGGTTATTTCAGATTCCAAATTGTTTAATCCAAAGTTTTTTCTAGCTTGGCGTGTCGCAACTTCATCTAAATCATATG
>CAZLGI010000214.1:925-2609 GCA_964558995.1 uncultured Carnobacteriaceae bacterium
CCGCAGCACCTAAAGCCTTCGCTGCAATACTTAAAACGCCTGAACCAGTACCGACATCAAGTACTTTTTCATTCCCACGCATGGTTAATTCCAATGCTTCAACAGCTAAGCGAGTTGTTGGATGCGTCCCCGTTCCAAATGCCATACCAGGATCCATTACGATCACTTTCTCATCTGCTTGTTCTGGTTGATACTCTTCCCAGAAAGGAACCACAGTAAGGAAACGCGTTAAACGAATCGGATGGTAATATTGTTTCCAAGCATTTTCCCAATCTTCTTCTTTAATGTCATTAATAACTAACTCAAATTTTCCGAGTTCTAGCCCAACACTTTCTAAACTAACCATTTTTTCCTTAATCAATTGAATCGTATCGACAAATGATTCTGAATCAGAAAAATATGCCTTTACCAAGACATCACGGTCATCAGCTGGCAACGCTTGTTCGTCTTTAATCGAACCTAAACCATCATTTTGTAATAAGACAAAATCCATTTCGTCTTCAACTACTGTGCCGCCTGCGCCAACTTCCATAAATAAATTAGCTGTCGCGTCGACTGCTTCACTAGCCGTTATTATGATTACTTCATTCCATTTCATTCGCTTCCACCGTTTCTCCAGTATTTTCTAAAGGATAGGCATAGATTGTGTAATCAAATCTTCCTGTATCTTTCAGAGTTTTGATCGTTGTTTGAAAACTATCTTCATTCCAATTCAATTCAAAATGATTTTGGTCATCATCATGTATAAATTCATTTAATTGAGGAATTGCTTCTCCTACCGTCAAGCGTAGGTTTTTACAAATCGCTTCAATCGTTCCGCCATAGAAACCATCTGGCTCATCAAAAGATAGAGTTGTAATATAATTATCATCTTTTATTTCTGCCAAACGTGCATCATATAATAAAACGGTGTCTTCAAACACAAATTTTGACTTTGTATTACGTTTTCCATAACGATCCGTAAAAGTCTTCTCACTACCTAATTCTACTGGAATCATCACAACAATTTCAATGATATGTTTTTGTTTTAGCAATTCAATTCGCCATTCACAAGGAAAATGCTGATGTTGCATTTTTTTCTGAATGTGATCAATCATTGTGTCTTTCTTTTCTTCATTCGGTTTCGAATTTCCACCCAAAGTTATCATCAATTCTGCCCTTTCTTCTTGAGACATAAGGATTCCCTGAAACAATAAAGCGTAGAGGTTTTTCAGTCCATAATCCTTTATTTGGTATGCCGATTCTTGGTGTTGCTTCAATTATTGCTGGTATTTTATGTGGGTCATCGCTAACAAACACATGACTTGATTGAATGTTTTCCCCATAGTAATCCATCGTGATACCTAGTGCTTTCGTTAAGTTTCCAGGACCATTTGTTAAATGATAACCGTGCTTAATCCGTCTTTCTTCCATAACTTCGATGCCTTCAAAAGGCTCAACTGCCCGAATTAAAACGCCCTCTGGTATGCCTTCGTCTTGTGTAATGATATTTAACAACACATGTGTATGCATCACATGTGCGTATAAATTTCCTGCTTTTCCAAACATGGTTTCTGTTCGTTTCGTTCGTCTTCCTCCATAACTATGAGCTGCCACATCAGGAACGCCTAGGTAAGCTTCTGTCTCCACAATAAAACCAGATGTACGTATGCCATGCTTCTCATGGACTAAAAGTTTTCCTAAT
>CAZLGI010000215.1:0-2601 GCA_964558995.1 uncultured Carnobacteriaceae bacterium
ATCGCTCTCACCTACACTTTCTCTTTCGTATTCTTGCCGAAGATTCCGGATGGTTTTACAATCAAAATGATGATTAGGATTAAATAAACCACCGCATCCTTAAACATAGAACCACCAAATGCACTTACCATCGTCTCAATAACCCCGATTAGGTAACCCCCAACCATTGCTCCAGGGATAATTCCGATACCACCAAATACAGCAGCAACGAACGCCTTCAGTCCTGGTGTCACACCCATTAGTGGGTCAATCGAGTTATAGTAAATTCCAACTAGAACGCCCGCAGCACCTGCTAGAGCTGATCCTAAAATAAAGGTAAAGGAAATCACATTATCAATATTAATTCCCATTAATTGGGCAGCTTCCATATCGGTACTTACCGCACGCATGGCTTTACCCATTCTAGTATATTTAACAATGATTTGTAATGCAGCCATGAGGACAATCGTGGTCACAATGATGATGATTTGTTGTGAACTAATTGTGAGGCCTCCTAAACGGAAGATTTGGTTTGGAACCGCACTAGGAAATGCGCGACGTTCCGCTCCCATGAAATACATGACAACGTTTTGCAAGAGATAAGACACTCCAATTGCTGTAATCAAAGTGGCTATTCGGGTGGCACCTCGTAACGGTTTATAAGCGACTTTTTCAATAACAACGCCTAGGATCGCAGTGAATAACATCGATATTATAATTGCCGGAATTAAACTGAGTCCTACGGTTTGAATCATTGTGTAACCAACATACGCTCCAACCATATAAATATCACCATGAGCGAAATTTATCAGTTTAATAATACCGTATACCATCGTATAACCGAGTGCTATCAGTGCGTAAATACTTCCAAGTGAAACACCATTTATTAATTGTTGCAATAGACTTTCCATATTTACACCACTTTCCTTTCTTATGAATAAAAAAGGGACTGAGACAGCTGTCCAGCCCCTATAATCTATATCGGTATTATGGTTCTACAACTGTATGGTCAACTTCTTCACCATTTTGTAGTTCAATTACAAATGTGTTTTTAACTGGGTTGTGGTTTTCATCAAGAGAGAATGTTCCTGTGACTCCTTCAAAACCAGTTGTTGCTGCAATTGCATCTTTAACTGCTTCTGGATCTGCTGTACCTGCTGTTTCAATTGCTTGAAGAACTAAATTAGCTGCATCATAAGCAAGAGCTGCAAATGAATCTGCTTCTACGCCAAATTTCTCTTCAAATGCTGCTAAGAAATCAGTGATTAATGGATCGTCACTATTTGGAGTAAAGTGTCCAGTGTAGTAAACATCATTAACATTTTGTGTACCAGCTAACTCTAACAATGTTGTATTCGCAAAGCCATCTGGACCAAGGATTGGTTGGTCGATACCCATTTCACGTGCTTGTTTAATTAATAGTCCTGCTTCTTCATAGTAGCCAGGGATGTAAAGAACATCAAAGTCTTTACCACGGATTGATGTTAAGATCGCATTGAAATCTGTATCGCCATCAACAAATGTTTCTTCAGCTACAACTTCGCCTTCAAATACACCCTTAAATGATTCAACTAAACCTACGCCATAATCTGTAGAGTTATCAAAAATAATCGCTGCTTTTGTAGCGCCTAAATCATTTTGAGCAAAGTTTGCAAGAACTTGTCCTTGGAAGGAGTCTTGGAAACTTACACGATAGATGTACTCAAATGCATTTTCGTCATCTTCCATTGTTACACTATCACCAGTAGCAGCTGGTAAAACAGCTGGAACTCCTGCACGCGTTATTGCGGGTGTTTGTGCTTGAGCATCTCCTGATGTTGCAGGTCCAATAACCGCTGAAACTTTATCTTCTGTCGCTAGACGTGTTGCAACACTTGCTGCTTCTTGTGCAACAGATGTATTATCATAGAATACATATTCTACATCTTCACCTAATAGACCGCCAGCTTCGTTGATCTGCTCAATAGCTAACTGGACACCCTGGTGCATTGGTGTACCATACGCACCCGCGCCACCTGATAATTCAAAGTTACCACCGATTGTTACGCCTTCTCCTGTAGCACCGTCATTACCGTTATCCGTTGTATCTGATCCGGTGTCAGCGCCGTTGCCACAAGCTGCTAACAATACTGCTGTCGCTAGACCTAGCAAAAACTTCTTCTTCATAATATACCCCTCCAGGATTCTATTTTTCTCTTTTTTTCTAAAATATAGGAGTTCTAATCTTTCTCCTTAAATTTTAATGTTCTTAGTATAGAATATTCTGACAATTTAAGCAAGCCCTATTCTACAAGTTTTTCGGCGGATGCGGTTTCATTAAGATTCAGTGTCACTAGGGTGTATTTTTTGGCTTTTATAATGTTTTGTCTGTGTGCTGGGAGGGATCTCTTTTTGGCTTGAATGCTTGCTTTGTGGGTTAGCTTGGTGAGGTGGGGAGTTTGATGCATGTTAATTGGTGCTAAAGTTTTCGAAGCTCAAGTCACGCGGAACAAAAAAATAACCTCCCAAAATAATCTGAAATTTTGGGAGGCACTTAATTTAGTCGTCTTCTTTATTCAGTAATTCGTCTTCAGAAGAAACCCCTTGATCGGCTAAGGCTTCGTCTAGTTTGTCTGCTGGAAC
>CAZLGI010000216.1:0-2588 GCA_964558995.1 uncultured Carnobacteriaceae bacterium
ACGGTAGCACGGATATTGGCGGATATTTTTTACTCGCTAGGAATTTTAGAAACAGGTCAACTAGTCGAGGTTGACCGCTCGGATTTGGTTGGCGGCTACATGGGACAAACGGCTCAAAAAACAAAAGAAATTATCGATTCGGCAATCGGCGGCATTCTGTTCATCGATGAAGCCTACTCCCTTTCTACTGGGAAAAGTGATCAAAGTGATTACGGTGCTGAAGCGATTGAAATTTTAATTAAAGCAATGGAAGACTACCGCGATGATTTTATCGTGATATTAGCCGGCTATGACGTTGGGATGAAGGATTTATTAAAATCTAATCCTGGCTTATCGAGTCGAATTAACATGCAAATTAATTTTGATGATTTTAACGACCAAGAATTACTAAGCATTGCCCAAGGACAGGCGAAGGATAATCACTATACTTTAACGCCAGAAGCAGAAAAAGCCTTTTTAATTAAAATCAATCAGGAAAAAGTCATCACTGAATTTGCCAACGCGCGAGCGGTACGAAATGTGATGGAAACCGCGATGCGCGAACGTGCGTATCGTTTGAGTGACCGCCCGTTGACGGAGGATGATTTAACAATTTTAGAACCTTACGACTTTGGGATTGATCCTGAGCAGTTGTTTGGGGATGACATTCATGACTTAATGGGGCAGTTAGATGATTTAGTTGGTTTGGATAATGTTAAAAAACAAGTCAAATCGATTTTGAATTACGTCCGAGCGGAAAAACGCCGCGAGGAATTAGGCCATCCAATTAATGAAGTGCCTTTACACATGGTATTTACGGGTAACCCTGGTACAGGGAAAACAACCATTGCCCGTTTAATTAGTGAAATATTGAAATCAATTGGCGTTCTAAAACGTGGCCACATGATTGAAGTGACCCGCGACGATTTAGTCGGACAATATGTCGGTCAGACCGGACCAAAAACCTTAGAGAAAATTGAAGAGGCATACGGTGGTGTGCTCTTTATTGATGAGGCGTACTCGTTATTCTCAGGCTCTGACAGTGATTTTGGTTACGAAGCCATCAGTACCTTGATCAAGGAAATGGAAGACAATCGCGATAAGCTGGTCGTTATTATGGCAGGCTATCCGAGCGAAATGGACCGCATGCTCAGCATGAACTCAGGGATTCGCAGTCGTGTTTCCTATACCATTGATTTTCCTGATTACAGCAGTGAAGAGCTATTAGAAATCTTCACCGCAAGTGCGCGTCAACAAGGTTTTATCCTAACTGACGCCGCAAAAGAAACCGTGAAAAAAGTATTCGAAGAAGGTTATCATAAACGTGATAGCCACTTCGGGAATGCGCGTTCGGCACGTAGTCTGTTTGAACAAACGAAATTACAACAAAGTAATCGTCTGGCAAGTGATGATGATGCAGATTTATTTACGATTTTGTCAGAAGATATAGAAAACATTTAACTTATGCTGTCGTTGCATCGAAGTAAGGTGCTAATAACTTAAAACCTTTTAGTAGTTCAGCAACTAAAGCATCATCAGAATCATACTCACTTAGTCGAGGGATATCGTATTTTACTAGAACTTTTCTAGCGATTCCCTCGGCTATTTTTTTCTGTAAGTTTTGACGGCTTTCTTCGGTTCCATCTTCACGGTGGCTGACGCCATTTTCTTGAACGAAATAATAAAGCGGTGCTTCAATTGGAACCGACAAAACTTGATTTTGTCGAGCAACAGTTTCAGGAACCGATCCACGTTCAATAAAACTGACTTCAACAGAAATACCTAACTTGTCATCAATTGTAATGAGTCGAATCGCAAAGGTAGGGTCAGCTTTCGTATCATTCTCATGTTGAAAATAACACCAAAAATGCGGCCGACCGAACTGTGCTTGGTTCATCCAACCACTGACCCGCTGCATCTTGAAAGTTTCTAACTGTTCATCTACTTGTTTCGCAAGCTCTTGAAAAGCAGCCCGTGCAACTTGTCCGTCACGCTTAAACGTCTCCATAACTTCTTTCAACTCGCCGGCTTTTTGAGGGGCGATATACTTTTCACCTTGATAACGCAGAAAATATTCCATCGCTTTTGTATTGACTTTCATCCTGTTCGACTCCTTTTAGACGGTTTTTAATAAGTATAGCATAGTGAAATCTTAGTAAATCGCTCATGTTATCTTCACAAATTATGTGTAATATTGATTATAAATGATGACCTCTCTTAAAACGACAAATAACAAGCGAAATATGGTAGATTAGATAAGTAGAATAGAAACGTAAAACAAAAGAAAGAGGCAAACATGACCCGCGTTTTAGATGATTACTTAATTTATGAAATTTTATCCGTCGTTGAAGAAATTCCAGAAGGGAAAGTCGCCACGTACGGCCAAATTGCCAAATTAATTGGTAGAGAAAGAAATGCCAGATTAGTCGGAAAAGTACTAAGCATGGCAGAATTTTACGGCAAATATCCCTGTCATCGAGTCGTTAACCATGCCGGCAGAACAGCGCCCGCTTGGCTAGAACAAAGCGAGCTACTGAAAGCTGAAGGCGTCCAAATGAAAAACGAAAACCACGTGGATGTGAAACAACATCTGTGGGAAGTCTAAAAAG
>CAZLGI010000217.1:0-2577 GCA_964558995.1 uncultured Carnobacteriaceae bacterium
CATTACAAGCGGCATCAATCATTGGAATACCGGTTGTGGCAGATTGGATGAACGCATTAAAAGTCGATCCTGCACCCAACTCATTGGTTAAGTAAGCAAGTAAGGGCTTGTCGAGTTCTTTTTCCATTAAATCAATCACTCGGTTATAGTCTTTGATCGCAACAAACTGATCGGTTGATGCTGGTGAACCCACTGCTGAAGTTGTCACAACCACGCCATCCGTGTTGTCGAGATCTTCAATATCAATGACGGTTGGTGTACCTGCTTCAAAAGCCGCTTCGATTGTCTTTCGGCCACCATCTAAACTTCCGCCGCCACCTGCTCCCATAATTAAACTGCCATAGAGTAAAGCTTCCATATCTTCCTTCTTAAATGCTCGTTTCACACTAACGCCCCCTATTTTATAGTTGAATAGATTCTAAGTAGGCTTCTTCTTCCGGTCCTACAACCGGGATTGCTTTAATTAATTTTCTTGTATAAGGATCGGTCGGGTTAGTGAAAATGTCATCCACTTCGCCACGCTCAACCACTTTCCCATTTTGCATTACGACCACGTTATGGGCAAAGTTTCGAACCAATGCGAGGTCATGTGTAATAAAGAAGTAAGTTAGGCCTAATTCTCTTTGAATTTCTTCGAGTAACTCAATCACCGTCGCTTGAACAGAAACGTCTAAGGCTGAAGTCGGTTCATCAAGCACAATTAATTCAGAGTTCAAGGCAATTGCACGTGCCACACCAATTCTCTGCTTTTGTCCGCCACTCAATGTATGTGGGTAACGATCAGCAAAATTAGCTGGCAATTTAACAATCTCAAGTAATTCAGCCACACGTTTTTTCCGTGACGCTGAATCTTCGATGCCATGAATAAGCATTGGTTCTTCAATGATTTGGGCCAAAGTTTTGGTAGGGTTCAAAGATGAGGATGGATCTTGAAATACCATCTGCACATCGCGACGATATTGTTTGATGTCTTTTGCACCGATTTCTTCAATCGATCTGCCTTTGAAAAGAATATCGCCTTCCGTTAGGGTTTCAAATTTCATAATCAAATTCGCCAGCGTTGATTTACCTGAGCCCGATTCACCAACGACGGCTAGTGTTTTTCCTCTTTCAACTTTTAAGGAAACATCATCAACTGCTTTGACCAGTTTGGTTTCCTTATTGAAGAGACCTGAGCGAATTGGAAAATACTTTTTTGCTTGTCGAACTTCTAAAATCACTTCGCTCATACTAATACCTCCTCGCCAGCTGTGCGTTTCTTCCCTGTTACTCGAGGAAGTGCATCCAAGAGCGCCTTTGTATAGTCGTGTTGTGGGTTTAAGAAAACATCTTCTGTTGCCCCTTGCTCGACTACTTCACCTAAACGCATCACATACGTGCGGTCACTTACATTTTTCGCAACGCCCAAGTTATGGGTAATATAAATCATTGAGATACCCTCTTCTTTTACTAAGCGAATCAGCTCTTCGTTAATCGCGGCTTGCACGGTTACGTCTAAAGCTGTTGCTGGCTCATCACAAATGAGTAACTTTGGCGTATGCAACATCGCTAGAGCAATAATAATCCGTTGACGTTGCCCTCCACTTAGTTCAAATGGGTAACGCTCCAGCATACCAGCAGGATCTGGTAAGTGCATTTTTTCAAATAAGTAAATCGCTCGTTCGCGTGCTTCTTTTTTCAGAGTCTTTTTTGCTTTGCCTAATTTTGAGTGAACAGATCGGCTTCCTTGATAAAGGTACACATTTTCCATTTGATGACCAATTGTAAAAACCGGATTTAAAGCTGTCATTGGGTCTTGGAACACCATTGAAATGTCTGCGCCGCGAATCCCACGCCATTCTTTCTTCGTTAATGTCGTCAAGTCTTTGCCGTCGTACCAAATGTGTCCGCCAGTGTAAACAGCAGGAGGACGCGGCACGAGGCCTAGCATTGAGCGACAGGTTACAGTTTTACCTGAGCCAGATTCTCCAACAATTGAAATACTCTCGCCTTCTCTAATCTCAATATCAACATTTTTGATGGTTGGAACCAATTGATTGTCTGACTTAAAACTGATGGATAAATCTTCAACTTTTAGTAACACATTATTATTTTCAGTCATTCTGATTCCTCCCTACTGATCTAATTCCACATCATACAAGTCACGTAAGCCGTCACCTAACAAGTTAAAGCCTAGGACCGTAATTAAAATCGCCAAACCTGGGAAAATCGTTCCCCACCAAATATTCGGCAAGTAAACTCGGCCTTCTGCAACCATGTTCCCCCATTCAGGAGCTGGTGGTTGTGCACCAAGACCTAGGAAACCAAGGCTAGCACCAGTTAGAATAACGAAGCCCATATCAGTTGTGGCCTTTACAATAATCGTTGGTAATGTGTTTGGTAAAATTTCTTTGAAAGCCGTGCGCCATTTACTGGCACCCATTCCTTCAGATGCTTTGATAAATTGTTCATTTTTGACACGTAAGGTTTCCGCTTGCACTAAACGGGTGAACCATGGCCACCAACTGAATGAAACAGCAATCATCGTATTCACGAGGCTTGGTTCTAAAACAGCAGCAACTGCCATAGCTAAAATAA